>JBLIKM010000104.1:0-6372 GCA_047636295.1 Methylophagaceae bacterium | reverse complement strand
CAAGCCATGGTGGAATTTATTATTGTCATTCCAGTGTTGATTTTATTGGTGTTTGGGACTGTGCAGATAGGCTTAATCTATTCAGCAAAGACCACATTAAATTATGCTACCTTTCAGGCGGCAAGATTAGGTGCCGTTAATAATGCGACTTATAGCTCACTTCGCCGCGGTTTAATAAGGGGGATTGCTCCGTTATACACAAGTAACTCTTCACTTACGACAGTAAGAACAGATATCGATGAGGGTATTAATAGTGGCAATACTAAGCGTGATGCTCAGTCCGAAGTCGATGCCTATACTAAAATAACGAGAGTAAGCCCAACAAGAAAACAGTTCGAGGCTTCAGGTTTTGGTGTCAGAAATGCTGATAATATTTATGAGATTCCCAATGACAACTTGATGTACCGACCGTCGACTCAAAAAGATGGTGCATCAATTCAGGATGCTAATTTACTTAAAATACGTGTTCAATACTGTTATAAATTAATGGTGCCATTAGTTAATAGAATTATTGGCAATTTAAGTGAGTTAAATAATAATCGTACTAATCAGCGTATTTATGAAACAGTCAATGATCCTAAATTTGCTGATGCGAATCGTTACTACAGTAATGCTGCAGCAGGTACCTTGTCGAGTTATGAACAATTATGCGGTGATCGCGCTGGTTCAAATGAAGGTTTTATTATTTCTGCAGATGCTATAGTACGAATGCAATCTCCCGCCTATGAGGAAGATGATGATGAAGATGTGGGAGACTATATGTGCGATGGCGTAAATATGTCTTGTCCCTAGCCTTTACTATATAAAGGCAAGACTGCAAATTGAGAAAAGGGTATTCTGTTTGGAATACCTTTTTTTATTTATCTCGAGGTTTAAAATGCGAATTTTAGTTTTACTTGCCATTGGGCTTTTACTTTATGTGATTATTGGTAATTTATTGCGAAGGAGTAGACCTTCTTCGCCGAAGACTATTACTGAAAAAATGGTGAAATGTAAAAAATGTGGCCTGCATATTCTTGAGCAAGAGGCCATTCGGCAAGGAGATAGTTATTATTGTTCAGATGAACATCTTGAGGCCGACAACTAGCCGATATGAAGTGGTTTGATTTCTGGATAAGATCACCCTCATCTTCCTTAGTGGTTTCATGGCGTGAGTTAACGATCTTTTCTGCTTACAGAGTGTTTTTGGCTGTCATGCTGTTTGCGACATTTTATTTAGAGTTACCACCAAGCTTTTTAGGTCAATCTAATCCAGTTTTATATCTAACGATTAGTCTACTTTATTTATTAATAGCCCTTGTATGGTTAGTATCGAGCTTTAGTAAATGGGGGGGATTTAACTTTCAAACGCAAATACAGTTGCTCTCAGATATTGTATTTATTACCTTGCTAGTTCACTTCAGTGGTGGCTTACAAACAGGTCTAGGTACCTTGTTAGTCGTCGTTGTCGTTACTGGCGGAACATTGACCCCAGGCCGAATTTCACTTTTTATTGCCGCGATGGCGGCCTTATCAGTGCTGTTAGAAGTGAGTTATAGCCAGTTTACGGGTGATGGTGTAACTAGGTACAGTCACGCCGGTATGCTAGGTGCGACATTTTTTGTAACAGCCTTGTTGGCTCAAACCCTCTCAAAAAAAATGAAACTTTCGCAAGTGCTGGTTGAGAAACACTCTCAAAATGCGGCTAAATCAGCAGCCTTAAATGAACATATTATTAGTAGTATGCAAACAGGTGTGTTGGTGGTCGACGAATATGGAGTGGTAAGACTCAGTAACCAGTCAGCAAGGAAATTATTAGGTCTTAATCAACAATCAACGGGAAGATTTTTGGCTGATACTGTACCAGCATTGTCTAAACAGTTAACAATGTGGAGAAATCATAACAAGGCCGCATTTGAAACAGTACAGATTCGACCTGATTTACCAGAGATTCATGCTCGCGCAACCGTGTTAACAAATGGCGAAACATTGATCTATTTGGATAATACTTCCGCATTAGCGCAGCAAGCTCAACAATTAAAACTGGCTTCTTTGGGTCGATTGGCAGCAAGTATTGCACATGAGATTCGTAATCCACTTGGCGCTATTAGTCATGCCAGTGAATTACTAGCAGAATCACATAATAATGATGCAGTAAGTAGTAAACTGACTGATATTATCCAACGCCATAGCGCGAGGGTAAATGGCATTATTGAAACCATATTAGAGATGAGTCGCCGGAAGGTAGTCAAACCAACCGTTGTAGCATTGGCACCATGGATCAAAGAATTTATAATTGAATTTTGTGAGTTCAAACATGTTCAACAACATAATTTTAAGCTGGTGATTTCTTCTTCATTGGCCAGTATCAACATGGATCCTGAGCAATTACATCAAGTTATGTGGAATTTAGTGGAAAATGCATGGCACTATTCTGATAAAACCTCGCCGATCAAGCCGCCTGTGCAAGTTCACCTATATCATCAATATAATGAAGTGGTCATCGATATTAGGGACAATGGCAAAGGTGTTACAGACAAAATGCAGCAATATTTATTTGAACCCTTTCATTCTGATCGAACGGGCGGTACTGGTTTAGGCTTGTATCTGGCGCGAGAGCTTTGCCAAGCAAATGGAGCCCGCTTAAATTATTTGCCTGGTCAACCAGAACGCTGTTTCCGTATTAGCTTTCCACTTGTAAACCAAAGGACTTTACAATGAATCCACAAGCACTCATTGTTGATGATGAACCAGATATTCTCGAATTATTGACGATGACATTGTCAGGCATGTCGATTGATTGTGTGCCGGCAGAGAATTTGGCTCAAGCGAAACAGGCTTTAAAACAGCAAGCTTTTGATCTATGCCTAACAGATATGAGATTGCCGGATGGCAATGGTTTAGATTTTGTCGAAGCCTTACAGCGACACTATCCCGATCTTCCTGTAGCGGTAATTACTGCACATGGCAATATGGACTTAGCCGTCCAAGCTTTAAAATTAGGCGCGTTTGATTTTGTCTCAAAACCCCTTAAATTAAGAGTCTTACGAGATTTGGTCGCGACGGCACTTAAATTATCGCCTGTAAAACCTATCAGAAAAGAGCGGCGTTCACGCGACACGTTGTTAGGCGAAACTGACATTATCAAAACCTTGCGTGGAAAAATTACAAAATTAGCGCGTAGCCAATCACCAGTATACATAAGTGGTGAATCGGGTACAGGGAAGGAATTAGTGGCAAAGTTGATTCATCAGCTTGGTGCACGCTCAGAACATGCTTTTGTGCCGATAAACTGTGGTGCTATTCCTTCAGAATTAGTTGAAAGCGAATTGTTTGGTCATGTGAAAGGTTCATTTACAGGTGCTATTGCCGATAAAAAAGGCTTGTTTCAAACAGCTAATGGCGGCACTTTATTTTTAGATGAGGTGGCAGATCTACCTCTGATGATGCAGGTAAAGCTGTTACGAGCAATTCAAGAAAAAGCAATACGCCCTGTTGGTGGTCATGAAGAAATTAATGTCGATGTTCGTATTTTATCCGCAACCCATAAAAATTTAGCCGAAGCCGTCAAACGAGGCACATTTCGAGAAGATTTATTCTATCGATTGCACGTTATTGAGTTAATAGTGCCACCATTGCGAGAACGCCAAGCGGATATATTCTTGCTCGCGAATCATATCCTTCAACATGTGGCGAAGAAAAATGGGGTAATATCCCCTACCTTAAATGAGCAGGCAATAGCGGCATTAAATACGTACGACTTTCCAGGCAATGTCCGTGAATTGGAAAATATACTTGAGCGAGCATTAACTTGGGCTGAGGGCACAAGCATTACTCAACAAGATTTAATGTTGCCAACGCAATTAAATCCCACTGGACTGGTTAATAATTGGCAAGCTGACAGAGTATTAAGTGTAGAAAATGATCTGGAAAGTAAGCTTGAAGAGCAAGAGCGCGAATTAATTACCCAAGCATTAGAATCCACACGCTGGAATAAAACGGCTGCGGCGAAAAGATTGGGAATTACGTTTCGAGCTCTACGTTATAAGCTTAAAAAATTGAATCTAGAATAACAAAAATAGAAATGAAACTATGACAGCATTCCATTCGAACAACCCTGATTTAGATTGGAGTCAAGTACGAGAAACGGTACGAATGATGAATTAGCTGTTGCCCAGATAGAAATGTCGATGAAAGAGAGTGATGATTCGGTTGATGCATTGACCGATACCTTCACAACAATGGCTGCTAGGGTTCAGGCTGTTGAAACACTGGCGAAGGAAAAAGTCACGGCAGGTAATGATATGTAAGATATTCTTGCACAATGTGATGCCATTTCAGCCGAGATGCAACAGGCCATTATCGCTTTCCAGTTTTATGACAAGCTAACGCAAAGGCTTTGTCATGTTTCTAATTCCTTGGGTTCACTCGTTGATCTTGTCGGCGATAATAAGCGGCTATTTAGTCCAGTTGAGTGGTCTTTGTTACAAGCTCAAATCAAATCAAAATATACAATGCCAGCAGAGCACCTTATGTTTGAATTGATGATGCATGGAATGTCGATTGAAGATGTTTTAAAACAAACATTGCTTGTCACAGAATCAACTGACGATGATATTGAGTTATTTTAAATACCATCTTTATTGTTACCTGCTTGGATCTAACCGTTCATTTTTTTGCACGACAACATAACTGATTAATTACACCGTTTTTAGCTGTCGAATGAGCATAATCACAGACTGAGTGTCCGGTTGAACGCCACGCCATAATCGAAATGATATTGCGGCTTGCTCAACAAGCATCCCTAAACCGTCGATAGCTTTAGTTGCACCGTGTTGTTTTGCCCAGGTTATAAATGCGGTATCGCTATCGCTGTACATCATGTCGTAACAAATGCCATTTGGGCTGAGAACCTTATCTGGTAATGGCGGGACTTCACCGTTAAGGCTAGCAGCGGTGGCATTGATGATGACATCAAATGAGCCCGATATGGCATCATAACCACCACCTTGTACATTACTAAAATCTGCAAAGAGCGTGCATAAGTCAGTGGCTTTGCTAGCGGTACGGTTGGCGATAAATAATGATGATGGCTGATACTGAAGCAACGGTTCAATAACACCTCGTGCAGCACCTCCGGCACCCAGCAATAATAGTCGTTTACCTTTAAGCTCAATCTGATGGTTGTTGATTAGATCGCGACATAAGCCCATGCCATCAGTGTTGTCGCCTCTTAGTGTGCCGTCGTCATTAAAAATAATAGTATTGATTGCGCCAGCTCGTTGAGCATGGGCACTTTTATCTGAGACTTGCTGCCAAGCTTGCTCTTTGAATGGCACCGTAATGTTGATACCTTTAAAACCTTCTGCTTGCAATTGTTTCAGCCCATCAGTTAAATCATCAAGCGGAATCTTTCTGGTAATATAATCTAGGTCTTGCCCAGTTTGTTTAGCAAACTCAGTGTGGATTAACGGTGATTTACTGTGATTTATCGGATTACCGATAACGGCATAATGCTCGGTCATTTTTTGCTCAGCCATTGTGCTACATCTTTAGCAAAATAAGTCAGAATGCCATCGGCACCTGCACGTTTAAAGGCGATCATGCTTTCCATAACAGTCGCTTGTTCATCAAGCCAACCATTTTGTGCGGCGGCTTTTAACATCGCATACTCGCCACTAACTTGGTAGGCAAATGTTGGTCTTTGAAAGGTATCTTTAACGCGGCGTACAATATCAAGGTAAGGCATACCTGGTTTAATCATCACCATATCAGCACCTTCATTAATATCTAATGCAACTTCATGTAAAGCTTCATCACTGTTCGCTGGATCCATTTGATAGCTATTTTTATTGCCACTACCCAAATTACCGGCAGAGCCTACGGCGTCCCGGAACGGGCCATAAAAATTAGACGCGTATTTAGCTGAATAGGCCATTATCCGAGTGTGTATATGACCGTGTGCTTCTAACGCCTGGCGAATTGCGCCAATGCGGCCATCCATCATATCTGAAGGAGCGACGATGTCTACGCCCGCTTCTGCATGAGACAGGGCTTGTTTGATCAATACTTCTACTGTTTCATCATTAACGATATAACCAGTATCATCAGTCAGGCCATCCTGACCATGGCTGGTAAAGGGATCAAGCGCCACATCAGTAATGATGCCTAGTTCAGGAAATTCTGCTTTCAGTGCGCGGACGGCACGTTGCGCTAAACCCTCTGAATTATAGGCTTCACGGGCATCACTGGTTTTAACACTAGCGGGTGTAACAGGAAACAGGGCCATAACGGGAATGCCAAGTCGGTGAATAATTTCAGCCTCTTTCAATAACAGGTCAATACTCAAACGCTCGACACCAGGCATTGATGATACCGCTTCACGTTGTTGAT
>JBLIKM010000103.1:0-6393 GCA_047636295.1 Methylophagaceae bacterium | reverse complement strand
ACTGGCTGATGAAACTGACATCGAACCGTTTTCAGGCATCACTAATTTTACATATGACCATTTATCATCAAAGTCATAAATATATATATTACTGACTACATTTTCTAATAAGGTTAATACTAGTTTGTTGTAGGTAATAGATACCCCATCAATAGTGGCTCGTTCATCAGGATGGTAAACCAATTGTAAGTCTTTAATTTTTTGCTTGTGCAGCCAATACTCAAGATCAAAGGACACCAGATCACCGCTATTAAATATTTGTTCTGTTCCTTGTGAAATCCATTCTTGCTTGAGTGACAACACAAGTTGCCCTTTGAAAACACCTTGCACAGCTACTTTATTAGGTATCGGTAATTGAACCGCATCTCGTCCGTCATCGGGAAGCCAAAAATATAACGATTCAAAAAATGTCACGGAACGCACAACCATACTTAAATTGTTATCGCCAAACTTAATAGAAAAAGGCCATACACCTACATCTGTTATTTCACCTTCAAAAATTTGTTTTGCTTGTGAAAGTGCCTGTCCTCTTTGTAGTGACTTAATGATGAAAGGGTAGCCGCTTTCAGTAAGAGAGTCTTCGCCCCAGTTAGTGGCAATATTGAGGTTATCAATATCCTTCCAACTCACGCCAGTTTTCGCATCTGGGATAAAAAATCCACTCTCAACAAAAGATTGCTTGGAATGATCCCACTCACGTATTTCAACTGAGTCTTTTCCACCATCAGAAAAGGATAAGAGGCAACGGTCATAATCACTCTCTAAACATTCTGAACCTTTGAACACCCAATTTTTTTCTTCTAAAGCAGAAAGTTTATCAATGCTTAGCAAGTCTTCCCATATAGGTTGAGACGTTGTGTATTCATCTAAAGTGGATCTTCGCAATATGCCTCGAACCTGATTTTCGTCTTGCCAAAAATTGTAAACAAAACCACCACGATAACTGCCATAAGGAATTTTATCTTTGGCATTAACGATTTCTAATCCAGAATCAAGATACTCAGAATAACGCTCATCAGACATGAGTTTATCTAGTGTCAATTTATTCCAAGCATTTACCTTGTCTAACGCTTGCTTACCTTCTACTTCTTCTAACCACAAGAGGGCTTCTGCGACGTTTTCTGTCATAGATAAACTTTATCCAGTTTGTTATATTGTTATTCAGGGTTACTACAACCAGTCATCATAAAAGCGCTAGTGATAGTCAGAGATGTAAAAATGTAGTGTTCTATTTTTGGCCTTTTAGAATATCAATTGTGGCTGTTCATCCTCATTAGAATAATTAACCGACAAAAACCAATTTAAAGATAATTAATTGGTACATAAACCTCGCCTTTCATTAACCTTCTTGCACTTCGGCTCATAGATACTTTATTCACTGTCCATGCTCCGTCGATAAATTTGGTTTGTGCGCCAACCTTTAATGTTCCAGAGGGATGACCAAAAGTAACAGACTCAATGTCTCCCCCGCCAGCGGCTAAATTGACTAATGTACCGGGAATGGCAGCAGCCGTGCCTATAGCGACAGCTGCAGTGCCCATCATAGCATGATGTAACTTGCCCATTGAAAGTGCTCTGACCGCCAAATCAATATTTTGACTATCGACAGTTTTACCACTCGAAGTAATATAATCTGCAGGTTTAGCTACAAAAGCAATTTTGGGGGTGTGCTGACGACTAATAGCCTCATCAATATTTTTAATCAAACCCATCTTTAGCGCCCCATATGCGCGTATAGATTCAAAACGGTTAAGCGCCTGAACATCACCGTTAACAGCATCTTGTAATTCAGTACCTAAATACCCTAGTGCCTCAGCATTAATGAATATTGTAGGGATACCTGCATTGATCATAGTGGCTTTAAAATCACCTACATTAGGGACATACAAATCATCAACAAGGTTGCCAGTAGGAAACATGGCTTCATCACCATCAACAGGAGCAACAAATTCGACCTTTACTTCTGCAGCGGGAAAAGTCACACCATCCAACTCAAAGTCGCCCGTTTCTTGTACTTGACCATCCTTAATAGGCACATGAGCAATAATAGTTTTGTTGATGTTAGCTTGCCAAATACGAACGACACATACACCATTTTCAGGAATTCGACTGGCGTCAACCAAGGCATTACTAATAGCAAATGAACCTACGGCGGCGGTTAAATTCCCACAATTTCCACTCCAGTCTATAAATGCAGTATCGATAGATACTTGTCCAAATAGATAATCTACATCATGATCAACTTGAGTACTTTTAGACAATATTACTGTTTTGCTGGTGCTTGAAGTGGCACCACCCATACCATCAGTTTGTTTGCCATAGGGATCAGGACTACCAATCACTCTAAGTAACAATTTATCTCTGGCCTCACTAGCTACTTGCGCGGATGCTGGTAAATCAGCGAGTTTAAAGAAAACCCCTTTGCTGGTACCGCCGCGCATATAGGTCGCAACAATGCCTATTTGTGGTTTATGACTCATAAATTTATATCCTCTTTATGTCCTCTTTGTGTCATTCTCGTTATGGCACAGTTGACTCAAGAAAGTCCTGAGCAAAACGTTGTAGTACACCGCCAGCTTCATAAATACGTACTTCCTCAGCGGTATCTAAACGACACGTCATAGGTACTTCGATTTTTTCACCATTTTTACGGGTCATATTTAAAGTTAAGGTAGCGCCGGCAGCATATTTACCCAAAACGTCGTACGTTTCTGTACCGTCTATGGCTAAAGTATGGCGTGTGGTACCGGGTTTGAATTCAAGAGGTAAGACACCCATACCAACTAAATTAGTGCGGTGAATTCGCTCAAAACCTTCTGCAGCTATTACTTCAACACCAGCTAAACGCACACCTTTTGCAGCCCAATCTCTAGAAGAGCCTTGGCCATAATCAGCACCAGCCACGATAATCAGGGGTTGTTTACGCTGCATATAAATTTCAATAGTTTCCCACATGCGCATGACAGTGCCTTCAGGCTCTAATCTGGCAAACGAACCTGGTTTTATGTCACCATTTTCAAGTACCATTTCGTTTAACAATTTGGGGTTAGCAAAGGTCGCTCTTTGAGCGGTAAGGTGATCGCCCCGGTGAGTCGCATAGGAGTTAAAATCGACTTCAGGCAAACCCATTTTATGTAAGTATTCTCCTGCAGCACTATCTAACATAATGGCATTAGACGGTGATAAATGGTCTGTAGTAATGTTGTCACCCAAGACCGCTAAAGGCCTCATTCCTTTCATAGTGCGATCACCTGCAAGTGCTCCTTCCCAGTATGGTGGTCTTCTAATATAAGTGCTTTGAGGGCGCCAATCGTATAGAGGACTCTCAGCAGGTTCGAATGAACCTAAATCAAACATGGGAGCATACACTTTTTTAAATTGCTCAGGCTTAACAAACTCAGATACGATGGCATCAATTTGTTCGTCACTTGGCCAGATATCTTTTAAGGTAATGGCATTACCATTTTTATCATAACCTAAGGCGTCTTTTTCAATATCAAAACGCATGGTACCCGCGATAGCATAAGCCACCACTAAAGGTGGGGACGCTAAAAATGCCTGTTTGGCGTATGGATGTATTCGTCCATCAAAATTACGATTACCTGATAAAACCGCAGTGGTATATAAATCACGTTCCACTGCTTCTTTTTGAATGGCGGGATCAAGTGCCCCACTCATTCCATTGCATGTGGTGCAAGCATAGCCAACAATTCCAAAACCTAATTTTTCCATTTCAGGTAATAAACCTGACTCTTCTAGGTAATACTTGGCCACTTTTGAGCCCGGTGCAAATGATGACTTCACCCAAGGTTTTCTTAATAAACCTAATTCATTGGCTTTTTTGGCAATTAAACCTGCTGCCACTACGTTGCGTGGATTACTGGTGTTAGTACAACTAGTGATAGCAGCAATAATGACTGCACCATCGGGCATTTCACCCTCTTTCTGCTCCACAGCATATGCAATGCCTTTTGAAGCTAAGTCAGCTGTAGCAAGCCGACGATGTGGGCTAGAAGGACCAGCCATATTCCGCCCCACGGAAGATAAATCAAATTCTAATACTCGTTCGTATTCTGCATATATTAAGTCATCTGCCCAAAGTCCAGTATGTTTGGCATAAGTTTCAACTAATTCTACTTGTTCTGGCTCACGGCCAGTGATTTTTAAATAATCAATGGTTTGTTTATCGATATAAAACATGCCCGCAGACGCACCGTATTCAGGAGTCATATTTGAAATAGTGGCTCTGTCACCTATGGTTAATTCTGCAGCGCCTTCGCCAAAAAATTCGAGATATGCAGAGACAACTTTGGCATTACGTAAAAACTCAGTAATTGCCAATACAATATCTGTCGCCGTGATACCTGACTGGCGTTTTCCGCTAAGTTTTACGCCAACAATATTAGGTAAACGCATCATTGAGGGCCTGCCAAGCATCACGGTCTCTGCTTCTAAGCCTCCAACACCGATGGCGATAACACCTAAAGCATCTACATGGGGCGTGTGACTGTCTGTACCTACACAAGTATCGGGGAACGCTACACCGTCTCGTAGTTGAATAACAGGCGACATTTTTTCTAGATTAATTTGGTGCATGATGCCATTACCCGCAGGGATAACATCCACATTTTTAAAGGCTGTTTTGGTCCATTCAATAAAATGAAATCGGTCCTCGTTGCGCCTGTCTTCTATCGCTCTGTTTTTATCAAATGCCTCGGCATCATCACCATTAAATTCTACAGCCAAAGAGTGATCAACAATTAATTGGGTCGGCACTACTGGATTAACTTTCGACGGGTCGCCTCCCTGTTCCGCTATTGCATCACGCAAGCCAGCCAAATCGACAAGAGCCGTTTGTCCCAGAATATCATGACAAACAACACGTGCTGGATACCAAGGAAAGTCTAACTCTTGTTTACGAAAAATAATCTGCTTAAGGCAATCAGTGAGTATATCTGGCGCACATTTACGCACCAATTGTTCTGCTAAAACGCGGGAGGTATAAGGTAATTTTGCATATGCACCTTGGCTAATAGCTTCAACTGCAGCACAGGTGTCAAAATAGTCAATATTGGTTCCAGCTATTGTGTAACCAGGAAGGGGTTTGCGATATTCGTAATTCATATATAGGTCCACAGAATAGATAAGGAGAGTCAGGCCGATTATTATCGGCCTGTAATTAAAAGGCTTTTAGCGCTGACTAATAGCCGTTACTTTTCTTGGCTCAGCACCTATATAGTCGGCACTTGGGCGAATGATACGATTATTTGAACGTTGCTCCATGATGTGGGCAGCCCAACCAGTTAATCGCGAACAAACAAATATAGGTGTAAACAACTTAGTCGGAATACCCATAAAATGATAAGCCGAGGCATGGAAGAAATCAGCATTGCAGAATAATTTTTTTGTGTCCCACATAAATTCTTCACAGGCCACTGAAATATCATAGAGTGAACGGTCACCAAACTCTTGTCCGAGTTTTTCAGACCACGCTTTAATTATCACGTTGCGTGGATCCGAGTCACTATAGATAGCGTGGCCAAACCCCATTATTTTTTCTTTACGCTCTAACATACCGGCCATCTGTACTTTCGCATCAGCAGGCGAGCTAAACTTCTGGATCATATCCATGGCCGCTTCGTTTGCACCTCCGTGCAGTGGCCCACGAAGTGAACCAATAGCACCTGTTACACACGAGTACATATCAGATAAAGTAGAGGCACAAACACGAGCCGTAAAAGTAGAAGCATTAAATTCATGCTCAGCATATAAAATAAGCGATACATCCATCACTTTTCTGTGAAGTTCAGACGGAGCATAACCCGTTAACAGCTTTAAGAAATGGCCGCCAATCGAATTCTCATCAGTCATACAATCAATTTCTACACCGTCATGACTATATTTGTACCAAAAACACATGATTGCGGGAAAAGCAGCAAGCAATCTATTTGAAGCTTTATTTTGTTCACTGAAGTTAACTTCAGGTTCAAGGTTACCTAAAAATGAACAACCGGTGCGCATCACATCCATTGGATGAGCGTCTGCAGGTATCAGTTTTAACACTTCTTTTAGTGCTTGGGGTAAATCACGCTGAGACAGTAACTCTGCTTTATAACTACTTAATTCAGCTTGATTAGGAAGTTCGCCGATAAATAATAAATAAGCCACTTCTTCAAACGTTGCGTTATCCGCTAAATCTGACACGTCATAGCCACAATAGGTGAGTCCCGATCCTGATTTACCTACAGTACACAGTTTTGTTTGACCCGCACTTTGGCCACGAAGACCAGCACCGCTTAATTTTTTTTCAGCCATAATTTATTCCAACTTATATTTTAAACCCTTGTTCTTTTTACAAGTTAAGGGTTTTAGAGTTTCCAACTTTGTATAAAA
>JBLIKM010000102.1:0-6408 GCA_047636295.1 Methylophagaceae bacterium | reverse complement strand
ATTCAAGGTGCTTACTCGTTGATAACTAGGTCGCCAAACAAGGCCTATTTGTCGCATAGGTGTCTTTCCTTTGGTAGCAAGTGGTCGCAAACAGATATCAGCATGACGTGTCATATCGGTGTGAATTGCCATCTCTGGAATTAGGGTAATACCTAAACCACCCGCCACCATTTCTATTAAGGTATATAAGCTAGTACCTTCTAAGGTTGCTCTATTTGTTGTTGTGGGCAGTTTACAGGCGGTCAGAGCATGTTCACGAAGACAATGTCCTTCGGCTAATAATAACAGATCAGCCAAGGCTAGTTGCGTCACATTAACGGTATCGTTTAATGCTAAGGGATGATTTTTAGGTAATGCTACCCAGAATTGTTCCTCGGCGAAAATTTGGCGGCTCAAGTCACCTATCTCGAACGGAAAAGCTAAAATGGCAACGTCGATCTCACCCGTTCTTACTTTTGTTAATAATCGCTCTGATTGATCTTCAATCAACACCAATTCAAGTAAAGGTAATTGTTTGCGTATCGAGGGCAACGCTTTTGGCAGCAAAAATGGACTAATGCTGGGAATTACGCCTATCCGTATCCTGCCGCGTAGTGGATCACTCTCTGATCGTGCTAAATCCACTAAATCACCCGATAATGACAAAATCTGCTGTGATCGGACAGCAATCTCTATCCCCAGTGCTGTTGGCATAACCTTACGATTAGTTCGTTCTAGTAAAGCGAGTCCTAAAATACTTTCAAGGTCTCGGATACCTGCACTCAATGTCGACTGAGTTACAAAACAGCGTCCGGCTGCTTGGCCAAAGTGCTTGAGTTCAACTACCGCGGTTAAGTACTGTAGCTGTCGAAGTGTTGGTAAATTCATTATCGTAAAATCCACTTATAAATATCGTAATAACTGGCTGGCTCTAAATTATCATAAATCATACTATAGTTACCAATCTGAATAAATGAGCGGTTTAATTTCACAAGGAAAATCTTAGCGCTAACTCATCACTATAATTAACTATCGAACCTTTCAAAACTTTGAAGCAGCATTTCTCGGAAAAGAATGACTGAGAGCAAATATTTTTCTAAATAATGCCGTAGCTAAGGTAATAGTATCGTCACTGTCTTCGAAAAAATTGTGGCACATAACGGTGCATTATTTTTGTCATTTACCGTGATTCATTCCTGAAAACATGCTGACTGTTGAAAAGTTATTACAAATCACCACCCAAGCTTAGACTTACTAATACAGGGTGATTTATCCACACTTTCAAAGTTCAGTACTAGATAAATTAAGTACTTTGTAGTCGCTGAAATGAAGCAACAAATCGGAGCATCTAAGGTTTATAATGTAACGTTTGTTAAAAGATTACAGTCGGCAGCCAAAAAAATATGCAGCAGTGATAAATATTGAGCAAGGTCATTATCAATATATATTAAATGCACAGAAATAATTTTAAACCTGGAGAGTAAAAAATGAGACAGTGGGAATGTACAGTATGTGGTTTTATCTATGATGAAGCCAAAGGGATACCTGAAGAAGGTATTGCAGCAGGTACCAGCTGGGATGATATTCCTGATGATTGGGAATGCCCAGAATGTGGCGTCGGTAAAGATGACTTCGACATGGTACAAATCTAAAACATAGTCGCTAGGGGAGGGAAAGGAAGATGCTTTCTTTCCCCCTATATTTTATCCAAGGTAAAAAGTCATTATGCACCCAATAATTATTATAGGCTCAGGTTTTGCTGGTTACACACTGGCACGCGAGTTTCGCAAACTAGATTCAACTAGCCCGTTAATTATTATTACATCTGATGATGGTCGTAGTTATCCAAAGCCCATGCTGTCAAATGCCTTAAGTAAAGGTAAATCGGCAGATCAGTTATCTCTTTCTTCTGCTAAAACAATGGCAGAAATATTAAATGCTACTGTTATTAACAATAGTATCGTTAGTCAGATTGATCCACAACAACACACCGTCACGCTCGCTAATGCAGCTCCGCTGTATTACCAACATTTAGTCCTAGCACTTGGTGCGACGCCTATACGTAACGCAATTAAGGGCAATGCTGCTAACGATGTCTTGTCGATAAATAACCTAAATGATTACAGTATGTTTCGTCAACGACTTGTTAATGCCAAACATGTCGCTATCATTGGACCTGGCTTAATAGGCTGTGAATTTGCCAATGATTTAATCAATGCAGACATAGCCGTTTCAGTTATCGGCCCAAGTAAGCTGCCAATGGACGGTCTATTACCTGAACCCATCGCCGCTGAACTTAAAACATCGCTTAGTCAGGCAGGGGTTGATTGGTATTTTGAATCGACTATCACTGCAGTTAATCATGCTACTAAAGGCTACCAATTAACTTTAGCCAATGGTGATTTGTTACATGCTGATATTGTTATTTCAGCCATCGGTCTTCGTCCAGATATTGAACTTGCCAATGCAATGGGCATCGCTGTAAATCGTGGCATCGTTACCGATGAGTTTTTACAAACTAGCCAACCCAATATTTATGCTTTAGGCGATTGTGCAGAAGTGACAGGGCATAATTTGCTTTTTATTGCCCCTATTCTAGCTGCCGCTAAAGCCTTGGCTAAAACCTTGTCTGGTCAAACTACCGCAGTTAAATATCCTGCAATGCCTGTTGCTATTAAAACGCCTAATTATCCGCTTATAGTTTCGGCACCGGCGGCCATGGCAACAGGGTCTTGGCAGTTTGAGTCTTCACCTTCTGGCTTTGGCATCAAAGGTCTTTTCACCAATGAAAATAACGCATTACTTGGTTTTGTATTAAGTGGCGATATGGTGTCTGAAAAACAGGTGTTGACCAAACTACTACCTGATATCTTAGCTTAAACAATAACGGTTTATATGTACCGACTTTTCCAGTAAAGTAATAGACTTTACTCCCTTATGGATCTGCTGGTGCTAAACCAACTCACCATTTCAAATCTACGCAATATTACTGAATTAAAGATTCAACCTTCATCAGGTATCAACCTAATTGTAGGTGATAATGGTTCAGGTAAGACGACGATACTCGAAGCGATTCACCTACTTACATTAGGCCGATCATTTCGCACACGTTTTTTAAAAAATGCGGTCCAATTCGGCGAGCAGAAATTACAAGTTATCGCTAAAACGACGAGCAATACGCCTGTTGGATTACAATTTGATCTCATTAGCGGTTTACAAATTCGTATTAACAGTCAACCATTAAAACGACTATCTGATCTGGCAACTCAGTTGCCATTACAGCTTATCCCCGCTAACTGTCATCAATTCTTCGAACAAGGTCCCCGCTATCGTAGGCAACTACTTGACTGGGGATTGTTTCACGTGGAACCAAGCTTTAATTTTCAGTGGCAATCTTATCGAAAAATTGTCAAACAACGTAATTCTGCATTACGCCAACGAAAAAAAGATCAAGAAATTCAACTGTGGGATACACATCTAGCAGACTATGGTGAAAAGATAACTCGCTTAAGGCAGCAACAATTAAATACAATGCTCGATAAATTCAGTATTATTTTCCCCGTGTTATGTCCTGAGTTTAGAGGCGTTGATTTTTCCTTACACTTCAAATCTGGTTGGGCAAAAGAACACTCATTGATAGAGGTATTAACTGCAAATTTAGAACGTGACAAAAAACTTGGTTATACACGTTCAGGTAGTCACGCGGCAGACTGGTCATTCAATGTTAATGGCATCGACCCAGCAGAAATATTTTCACGGGGGCAGCAAAAATTATTTGTTTTAGCTTTAAGTATGGCTCAAGCAGAAATTACGCTAGACAGTGCTCAACACACACGAAGTATTTTATTAATAGACGATATTAGTTCTGAACTTGACCCATATCATCAACAAATCATTCTTACTGAACTTGCGAAATTACCGGTTCAATCATTCATCAGTAGTACCGATATTACACTGACATCAAGCTTAGGAAAAGACCAGTTAGCAACCGTGTTTCACGTGAAACACGGTCATATTATACAAGCCCCTCAGCACTAACTATCAACAAAATGAGATAGAGAGTAAAATAGAGGTTTAGTGAAAAAAATCCTGTATAAGCAATGGATAAAATATAATGACCGAAGAAAAAACGTATGACTCTAGCAATATTAAAGTCCTAAAAGGACTCGATGCAGTCCGTAAACGTCCTGGCATGTATATTGGGGACACCGACGATGGTACCGGCTTACATCACATGGTTTTTGAAGTATTAGATAATTCCATTGATGAAGCATTAGCAAATTATTGTAGTGAAATTAACGTACGCATACATCCAGATGATTCTGTTTCTGTTTCAGATAATGGTCGCGGGATTCCCGTAGATATCCATGAAGAAGAAGGTGTGTCGGCTGCAGAAGTCATTATGACCGTATTACATGCGGGTGGTAAATTTGATGATAATTCTTATAAAGTGTCAGGCGGGTTACATGGTGTAGGTGTATCGGTCGTTAATGCCTTATCAAAAAAATTAACCCTTGAAATACGACGTAATAATAAAGTTTACCGCCAAAGCTATACTGATAGCGTACCAGACGGCCCTCTGCATGAAGATGAAGACTGCGATGCAACTGGCACCAAAATTCAATTTTGGCCAAGCACTAATACATTCACAAATATCATTGAATTTGAATACAAGATTCTAGCCAAACGCATACGCGAATTAGCTTTTTTAAACTCAGGTGTGCGCATTGTATTAACCGATGAACGTGATGAGCGCAGTGAAGTATTTTATTATGAAGGTGGTATTCGCGCTTTTGTTGAGCATCTAAATAAGAACAAAACACCCGTCCATGAGAAAATAATCACCATATTGGGTGAAAAGGATGATGTTACCGTTGAGTTGGCGATGCAATGGAATGATTCGTATCAAGAGAATCTGTACTGTTTCACCAATAACATTCCACAGCGTGATGGCGGAACACATTTGGCAGGCTTTAGAGCGGCGTTAACACGCACGCTAAATCAGTATATTGAGTCGGAAGGTTTAGCTAAAAAATCGAAAGTAGCACCGAGTGGTGATGATGCTCGTGAAGGCTTAACAGCTGTTTTATCTGTAAAAGTGCCTGACCCAAAATTCTCCTCACAAACAAAAGACAAGTTAGTATCATCAGAAGTAAGAACCATTGTTGAATCATTAGTAAATGAGTTTTTCCATGACTACTTAGCTGAAAACCCAGCTGATGCAAAATTAATCGCGAATAAGATGGTAGATGCCGCTCGTGCGCGAGATGCAGCACGGAAAGCGCGGGAACTAACCCGCAGGAAAGGCGCATTAGATATTGCAGGACTACCTGGTAAATTAGCGGATTGTCAGGAGCGCGACCCAGCACAATCAGAACTGTTTTTAGTAGAGGGAGATTCAGCGGGAGGTAGTGCAAAACAAGGCCGTGATCGACGCACTCAAGCTATCTTACCTTTGAAAGGGAAAATTCTAAATGTTGAACGCGCCCGTTTTGATAAAATGATAAGTTCCGCAGAAGTAGGTACGCTAATCACCGCCCTAGGCTGTGGTATCGGTAGAGATGAATACGATCCAGACAAATTACGCTACCATCACATTATTATCATGACCGATGCCGACGTCGATGGTTCACATATACGCACCCTACTATTGACCTTCTTTTATCGCCAGATGCCTGAATTAGTCGAACGTGGTCATATTTATATAGCACAGCCACCTCTTTACAAAATTAAGAAGGGCAAGCAAGAACGCTATGTGAAAGATGATGCCGAAATGGAGCAATACCTCACTGAGTTAGCCTTAAATAATGCTCAACTTTATCCAAGTGAAGATGCAGAAGCTATTACCAGTAGTGCTTTGACACAATTGGTTGAGGAATACCAAATAGTAACGACCGTGATTAATCGTTTAAGTAATCATTACTACCCTGCTTTCCTAAAACAATTAATTTTTCAGCCCGCTATTCCAGAATTAACCGATGACGTCGCGATGACAGCTTGGTTAAGCGAGATTGATCAACGTTTGAGTAGTCATTTGCCAACGGGTACTAGCTATACATTATCTGTATTGAAGAAAGATAATCAGCCGACTTTAGATATCAACGTCAGTTTCAGTCGCCATGGTATTAATACTGATTATCATATTCCAGGCGAGTTTTTTGCCAGTTCAGAGTATCAACGTATCCTGAGTTTTGCTGATAAGATTAATGGTTTATTCACAGCAGGTGCCCGTATTCAGCGCGGTGAACGCAGTGAGCCTGTTAGCGACTTTGCTCAAGCAGTAGCATGGCTAATGGCAGAGGCAAGACGCGGTCAAAATGTGCAACGGTATAAAGGTCTGGGTGAAATGAATCCTGATCAATTGTGGGAAACCACAATGGATAAATCTAAACGTCGCTTATTACAAGTTAAAATTGAAGATGCCATTTC
>JBLIKM010000101.1:0-6415 GCA_047636295.1 Methylophagaceae bacterium | reverse complement strand
AAAATCGGTAGTCCATCACAGTGGATCCGTGAAGAAGGAGAGCGAATTTTGGCCGCTATTCCAGATAGTCACCATGTCGTTGTCTTGGATGTGCAGGGTAAATCATGGCGCACTGAACAATTAGCTGAACAACTTAAAAGTTGGATGGCAGATGGGCGTGATGTGTCGTTGATTGTTGGTGGGCCAGATGGCCTAACAGACGAATGTTTACAGCGCGCTGATCAACGTTGGTCATTATCTGCTTTAACCTTGCCGCACCCTTTGGTCCGTATTGTGTTGTCTGAGCAGTTGTATCGGGCTTGGACTGTGTTACAAAATCACCCATATCACCGCGCATGATCTTTCCGTCAATTTATCTAGCCTCGAATTCACCTCGGCGGCGTGAACTATTGACTCAAATTGGGGTCAATTTTTCAGTGTTAGCTGTTGATGTTGACGAGAGTCGCCTGGCCAATGAAACACCCATTGATTATGTAAAAAGGCTGGCGATTGCTAAAGCACAGGCGGGTTGGGCAAAATTATCTGAGTTAGATAAACGGCCAGTATTAGGGTCAGATACCTCGGTTGTACTAGCGGATATTATTTTTGGAAAACCAGTGAATGATGCTAATGCTCGCGCCATGTTACAACAGCTTTCTGGACGAACACATCAGGTGATGACTGCTGTGGCGGTGTTAACAGCTACACAGGTAAAATGCGAATTAAACATCAGTCAGGTGACGTTTACCGCAATGACTGAATCTGACATTGAATGGTACATTGCAACACAAGAAGGTACTGATAAGGCGGGTGCTTATGCTGTACAGGGCTTAGCTGCTTTATTTATAGAACAAATACAAGGTAGCTATTCCGCTATTATGGGATTACCGTTACGTGAAACGGGATTGTTATTACAACAAATAACTAGGCAAACGGAATGAGTAGCGAAATTTTAATCAACGTCACACCGAGTGAAACGCGTGTTGCCGTGGTAGATAACGGTGTGTTGCAAGAGATATTTATTGAGCGCACTGAAAGTCGTGGTTTGGTAGGCAATATCTATAAGGGCAAAGTGTGTCGTGTTTTACCCGGCATGCAAGCGGCCTTTGTTGAAATAGGTTTTGCGCGTGCGGCCTTTTTACATGCTTCGGATATTTCGATTCCCAAAGGGCAGACGGGAGATTTGCAAGAAACTATTGTGCCGCCGATAACGTCATTATTACGTGAAGGCCAAGAAGTTTTGGTGCAAGTCATCAAAGACCCTATGGGTAGTAAAGGTGCACGATTAACCACACAATTGTCCGTTTCTTCTCGGTTTCTGGTGTATATGCCAGAAGCACAAGGCATCGGTGTGTCACTTAAAATTGAAGGTGAAGAAGAGCGTGCACGTCTGAAATCTTGCTTAGTGTCACAGCTAGAGCAAACTGCGGGTGGCTATATTTTACGGACGGCTGCCGAAGGTGTGACAGAGGCTGAATTATTAGCGGACTTAGATTTTTTGCATCGGCTGTGGAATAAATTAGGTGAACGCAAATCAAAAATACAATGTGGTGAACCTTTACATGAAGATTTACCTCTAGCGCTACGGGCATTACGTGATTTGTTTTCGCCTGATATTGAGCGGATCAAGATTGATTCAGGTGAAACGTATGACAAGGCAGCTAAGTTTTCTGAGGGGTTTATGCCGGAATGTGCTTCTCGCTTAGAGCATTATAAAGGTGACCGACCTTTATTCGATATGTTTAGTGTGGAAGATGAAATAACGAAAGCATTGGAACGAAAAGTACCGCTAAAATCGGGTGGTTATCTTATTTTTGACCAGACGGAAGCGATGACGACTGTAGATGTCAATACCGGTGGTTTTGTCGGCCATAAAAATTTAGAAGAAACAATATTTAAAACCAATTTGGAAGCTGCCCATGCCATTGCTCGTCAATTGCGAGTGCGTAATCTTGGTGGCATTATTATTATTGATTTCATTGATATGGAAGAATTGGAGCATCGAGAACAAGTGCTACGGGCTTTAGAAAAAGCGATGTCTCCCGATCGTGCTCGACATAACATTTGCGGGGTATCAGAGTTAGGTTTAGTCGAAATGACTCGCAAACGGACCCGGGAAAGTTTGGGCCATATTTTGTGTGAGCCTTGCCCCTGCTGTGAAGGTAAAGGTTATGCGAAAAGTGCTGAATCGATATGTTATGAAATTTTCCGCGAAATTATCCGTGAAGCTAAACAGTACGAGACTACACAGTTTTTAGTGCTTGCATCGCAAGACGTCATAGATCGACTTAACGATGAAGACTCAACGTATGTGGCTGAGCTAGAACAATTTATTGGTAAACCCATTTTGTTTCAGTGTGAAACACAATATGGTCGAGAACAATTTAACGTGGTGTTGATGTAAATACTATGTCGTTCCTTCTGCACGGCTTACACATCGTAAGTAAACAAGTTGCTTATTTGCTAATTATTCTGGCTACCGTGTTGATAATGATGCTGGGTACGCTTTATTGGCTTGCAGATGCAGTCGATAAACGCCAAGATGATATTGCAGTTTGGGTTGGCGACAAATTAGGTTATCCGGTTGAAATTGGTGATGCTAGTTTGAGTTGGGTTGCTCTGATGCCTAAGTTAGAAGTTGATGCGGTTACAGTATTTAAGCAAGACAATAAGACTAAAGTGTTAAGTATTGAATCACTTTATGTCGGTTTAGATTTAGGCGCTAGCTTACAACGTGGCGAACCGGTGTTAAACGATATGTTATTAACAGGTTTAAACACTACGATTGTTCGCGATCTGAGCGGACGATTCCAGTTACAAGGGCTAACCTCAACCTCACAATCCTCTCCCGAGCAAATAGACTGGCTTAGCCGAGCAAACATACTTAATCGTTTTCAATTACAAGTCGTCACCATTGATTATATTGATCAGATAAATGATGCTTTGTCAGGACAGTATCAAGTTACTAATGCTGAGCTAAGCCACCATGCACAAAAATGGACAGCAACAGGATTGTTACTATTACCCTCAACGTTAGGTGCTAAAGTCCAGTTTTCGGGACAAGGGCTATTGAAATCGGATGATATACACACTAGTTCGTGGCAGTGGCAGGCTCAAATTGATGATTTGATGTTAGCACCGTTTGCACAGCAGCTTACTTGGCAAGATCTCGCTGTTAAAAACGGAAGATTAACTGCCAATATTTCATCCAGTGGTATGGGTGATAGCATAGCGGCTGTTAAAACAAATATAGATTTAACGCAGGCTGAATTGATCTCTAAACAACAAAATGTAGTCTATGCCCCTGTATTGATTGAGCATTTTATGGGGAAAATTGATTGGCAGCAACAAGGGCCAACATGGCAACTATCCGGTGATGAGATACAATTTAAAATGAATGGTGCTGCCTGGCCGACAACAGACTTTAGCATTAAAAAACAGCAAGAAAATGATTGGATCATTAGCAGTAATTATCTTCGGTTAAGTGATATTACTGCCATGGCTTCTTTAAGTGCTAATTCACCAGAAATCATTAGAAAACAAAAGCCTGCCGGTGACCTCGATAACTTGAATTTGCACTATTCTATAGAAAAAGGCCTAACAAAATTAGCTTTTAATATCCGTGATGGCGTGATGTTACCTTGGCAAAATTATCCGGGCATAACGGGATTAACAGCATCAATTAATTGGCAACAAGGGCTCGCTAACCTTAAGCTAGATAGCCACAACGTTACCTTTTATCCTGAAACATGGTTAGACGATGCGGTATTTTTTGATTCTGTAATCGGTGAACTAAATCTAAGTCAGCAAAATCAGAACTGGACATTGCAAAGTCAAGCCTTACGGCTATGGAATGATGACTTGAGCATTCAATTTGATGGTAGTGTGCAACATACCATGGATGGCAAGGTGACCAATGATTTGAAAATTACTTTGCAAGATGTAATGGTTAATCGTTGGAAAGCCTATGTGCCAGAAAAAATATTGAGTAATAGTTTTAAAAAGTGGTCTAAAAATGCTTTTGTCGCAGGTACTATTATTGATGGCAGTATTGAATTAAAAGGTGATTTAGCTGCTTTTCCCTATGATGCTGAACCTGAAAAAGGCCAGTTTAATATGGCACTGCAAGCTGAGAATGTGCAGTTACATTATGCACCTGGATGGCCAGACTTAGTGGGTCTTAATGGCAGGATTACCGGAGCAGCTAATGATCTTATTATTAAAAGTCAGGCAGGTAACATCGCAGGATTTAAATTTGCCGATGTCACCACGACAATTAATAAGTTAGTTGAATATAATCCAATATTACACGTGGAAGGTAGTTTAGAAGGCACTACAGCTGATGCCTTACTATTTTTGCAAAATAGCCCTTTAAAACAACGTTTTGGCAAAGTAGCAAAAGCTGTTAAAGCGCAGGGCCTCAGTAATATTGAACTAAATTTGATGGTGCCATTAGCGGATGAGGATGCATCAGAAGTATCTGGAAATGTCAGTTTTATTGATAGTCAGTTACAGAGTAAATCGCCTCCACAACCCACGATATCAAAGATTAATGGAAAATTGTACTTTTCTAATGAGGGTGTTACAGCTAAAAATATCACCGCAAGTGCATTTGATGCACCGATCAATATTAATGTCTCACCCAAAGATGATGCGACAATTGTTTCAGCAACTAGCCAAATTTCAATGCAACAAGTTGAGAAACGCTGGCCTGATGTCTTGCCTAAATTTGTATCTGGGGAAACGGGCTACGAGCTTGAGATAGCCATTTCAGAGCAAGAAATTGGTGACTTTAGTATTGACGCGGCTATTCAGTCTGACTTGCAAGGCATAGAAATTAACCTGCCCGAACCGTTCGCCAAGAAAGTTAAAGACACGAAAGTTTTTCGTGCATCGACCGAACAAATCGATAATACACTCGTTTACGCCATTGAGTATGGCAAGTTGATCAACGCTATCTTGACCGAAGATGATAAACAATGGCGCGGCGAAGTTAATATCGGCGCTGGACAAGCAACACTACCGAGTCAAGGCGTGAAAATACGGGGTCAATTAGCTGAATTATCGATAGATAAATGGGTTGAATGGTCAAAACAGTACAATAATTATAGTAGTCAAAGTGACAATTCGTTTATTAGCAGCATGGATAATGCAGTTGTGACAGTAGGTAAACTGACTGGATTTAATCAGCAGTTTACTGATTTAACGGTCTCAGCAAACAAAGAGGATCAAGCTTGGCGTGCCAATATAAATAGTGAGCAATCTAAGGGGGTAATTTATTGGCCTACTGATTTTAGTAGTAGTACGGCATTAAAGATTGAGCTAGATAAATTGATACTATCACTGCCAAAATCAGATGGTAGCCAACAAAAAACTGACCAGCAGCTTAAATCATTATGGCCTAGTATGGACATTGCCATTGGTTCATTAGTACTGAATGATATGGCTTTAGGTAGATTAAAGCTACGCGGCCATAGAATGGTCGACACATGGCTGATAGACGAAGGATCATTAATATCAAATGAATTTACTGCCTCTATACCCATCGGTGAATGGCGGCAAGCAGCAAGCGGTGATCAATCACATTTTAAAGTGCAACTGAATAGTGATGATTTAGCAGGCTTGTTAGCGAGTTTTGGTTATCAGCAGGCAATAGGTGCTGAAGATGTGTATTTGTTAGGAGACTTATCTTGGGCTGATAACCCGCTAGCAGTAAGTACAGAAATATTAAAGGGTTCACTCAAGATCGCAATAGGTAAGGGTAAACTTAAGGATGTTGAGCCAGGGGCTGCAGGTCGTATATTTGGTCTTATGAGCATTGCAGCCTTACCTAGACGTTTGTCGCTGGATTTTAGTGATTTATTTTCTAAGGGTTTTTATTTTGATTCGATAAAAGGATCATTTAAGTTTGCTAATGGCCAAGCGGTAACCACTGATTTTGCATTAAAGGGCTCTTCAGCTACGATTACGATGGTGGGCCCCGTCAATTTAATTGATCAAAAATATGATCAAACGGTGAAGATAACGCCCAATGTATCTTCAACCTTACCACTTGCTGGCGCCGTTGCCGGGGGGCCGATAGGCTTGGGAGTGGGTACAGCTATTTTGTTGGTAGATAAATTGGCCGGTGCTTTATTTGATAAAGATATCGTTAATTTGGTGAGTTATACCTATTATCTAACTGGACCATGGGAGTATCCTCAGTTAACGGTTAATAAACCTTCAGCGCCGTAACAATAGTGCAGCTAGTCCTTATTGACTGCCATCTTTCATTCCAGGGTAGAGCTAATAAGCCGAATGAGTGTTATTAATGCTCAGAAAAAGTGCGGCATACCGTTGATATAGATCTTCTTATACCTGACTGGCGTTGCTTTATTCAATATATAAGTATGAGACTAAGCGAATGATTATTGAACTAATTAAAAGTTCGACTTTT
>JBLIKM010000100.1:0-6460 GCA_047636295.1 Methylophagaceae bacterium | reverse complement strand
GCAAACCTAATAAAATGTCAGTTTTATTCGCTAGTGCCTGCTTTGCTAAGGGGTCAAGATAGAATTTTTTCACTTGATGATAAAAGACCGTCACTGCATTCTCGGGCCAGACAATCAAGTCACTATCCCAGTGTTGCTCTGTTCTCATTTGATATAAGGCTAAGGTCTTATATAACTGCTCAGGATCCCACTTAATATCTTGTGGAATATTACCTTGAATAATGGTGACTTTAATTTCTTTGTCGACGGGCTGGGTCCATAAAACCGGTTTCAGCAAATACCCTCCGGTCCAAATTACAATTACGATTACTAGCAAAGACACTCGTTTTTCTTGCCATGCTGCCACTAACAACCCCGCGGACATTGCCGTTAATAGCGACACGCCCAAGACACCCAAGACAGGCGTATAACCGCTTAAAGGCCCATCAATTTGACCCGCTCCAACTTCCAACCATGGAAAGCCGGTTAAAAACCAACCCTTAAAATATTCAAACACCAGCCAAGCAACAGGTAGTAACAATACAAAATCAACCGTCGACAAGTTATCAGTGCTAATTTTTTTAATGCCCCAACCGACAACCGCAAGATACGAGGCAAAAAAAGCAACAAATAAGGTGGTAAGTAACACAGCTAAAGGCACACTGGCACTGCCAAAATCATGAATGGCAACATAGACCCAAGACACACCCACGCCAAAAAATCCTAGGCCAAACAAAAAGCCTCGTAGAGCGGCCTGCTTCGCTGAAATACCCTGCCAAGATACAAATAATAAGGTCAGACTAACAACAGCAATAGGGTAATAATGAAAGGGGGAAAAGGATAATGGCAATAACATGCCTGCCAGCAATGCAATGACATTCCCTCGCCAAGTTAAATATCCTTGCTTGATCACGGCGCTCATTATTCGGGGTCAACATCCTGTTCATTTTCAGGCAATATTCTCATTTCAAGCAAATGAACGCGGCGATTATCAGCTCGTAACACGGTGAATTCAAGGCCATCGATCGTGACTTGTTCATCTCGTGTCGGTAAACGACCAAACTGATTCACCACATAACCACCAACCGTATCAAAATCTTCATCGCTCCATTCAACAGCAAAATGCTCATTAAAATCTTCAACTTCTGTGAGCGCTTTAATCACATAAGTATGATCGCTACGTTGTACGATAGGTGCATCATCATCAACATCATGCTCATCATCAATTTCACCTACGATCTGCTCAAGCACATTTTCGATCGTCACAATGCCGGCGACACCACCATACTCATCAACCACAATGGCCATATGATTACGACGGGCACGAAACTCACGTAACAATACGTTTAAGCGTTTACTTTCAGGAATAAACACCGCAGGTCGAAGCAGCTCTCGCAGATCAAAGTCAAATTTTCCCGCCGTCACTACCGCCGCCAGCAGATCTTTTGCTAACAAAATACCAATAACATCATCCCTGTCATCATCTATTACTGGAAAACGCGAATGGGCGGTATCGGCAATCAGTTTAAGCATGTTTTCTGCTGAGGCATCACGAGAAACCATTACCACTTGTGAACGTGGAATCATAATATCCCGCGCTTTCATTTGGGAAACATTCAATGCGCCTTCGACTATAGCCAGTGCTTCCGCATCAAGTATATGACGCCGTGAAGCGCTGCGTAGCAGATCGATCAATTGTGTCTGATCTTCAGGCACCCAGAAGAATTTACTGAGCCGTTTTAACCACAACTGTGACTTAGTAAAAGACCTCCTCGATCGTCCTTCACTCATGCTGTTTCTCCTTGCTCTAGATAAGGATTATCTATCGCTAATGTTTGCAAAATTTCAATCTCAAAAGCTTCCATCCCTTCAGCTTGATCATTTTCAATGTGATCATAACCTAATAAGTGCAAGCATCCATGCACCACTAAATGAGCCCAATGATGCTCAAGCTGTTTGACTTGCTCCTGCGCCTCCCTTTCAACTATCGGTACACAAATAACCAAATCACCCAACAATATTGGCTCCATTGGTATTGGCGCATCAAAGGGAAAAGACAGTACATTGGTCGGACCAGACTTAGCGCGGTAAGTCTGGTTCAACTCTGCACTTTCTGTAACCTCAACCAAGCGGATACTCAGTTCACAATCTTCTGTAACATCCTCTTTGAAGGCTGCTTCTACCCATTGTTGAAAAAGTGTACGATCCGGCACTTGTCCATCATAAGCAATCTGCAGATCAACCGTTACCGTCACGGTTTAGCTCGCTCCGCTATTTCATAAGCGATAATAACCTTCTGTACTAAGGCATGGCGGACCACATCTTTCGCTTGGAAAAAGGTAAAACCGATGCCTTCGACATCTTTTAATACTTCAATCGCGTGGCGTAAACCTGATTTTTGTGAACTTGGTAGATCAATCTGAGTAATATCACCTGTGATCATCGCCGTAGAGTTATATCCTAAACGGGTCAAAAACATCTTCATCTGTTCAGCCGTAGTATTTTGCGCCTCATCCAAGATAACAAATGATTCATTCAAGGTGCGGCCTCGCATATAGGCTAATGGTGCGACTTCAATCACATTACGTTCAATGAGCTTGGCAACGCGTTCAAAACCTATCATTTCATATAAGGCGTCATATAAAGGCCGTAAATACGGATCAACTTTCTGACTTAAATCACCTGGCAGAAAGCCTAGTTTTTCACCAGCTTCAACCGCGGGTCTAACTAACAAAATTCGGCGAACAAAATCACGCTCTAACGCTTCGACGGCACACGCTACAGCTAAATATGTCTTCCCTGTTCCCGCCGGTCCAACACCAAAATTAATGTCATACGTCATCGCCTTGCGTAAGTATTCTTGTTGATTGTCACCACGTGCTTTAATTAAGCCACGCTTGGTTTTAATCACAATTTCATCTTGTTCTATATGCACACCCGAATCAGCACCACCTGTCGCGCGAATGGCAAGATGTATTTGTTCTGGCACTAGTATTGTTTGGGTTGTTTCAGCATAGAGCTCAAGGATAACGTCTTGTGCACTAGCTAAAACATCTGCTTTACCAATGATTTGAAACTTGTTGCCGCGGTTATTGATTTCAATTCCAAAGCCACGCTCCATCATTCGCAAATGTTCATCAAGATAACCACAAAGATTCGCTAAACGAGGATTATCAGACGGGCTTAATTCAAAACTTATACTATCCAATGAAGGAGCTGAGATTGTCACTAATAATGTTTCCTAAAGGAGTTAGCTGATGACGCTATCAGCAGGTAATTCGCCGCGCAATGAGTTGCTATAAGCTTCAGTAATCACAACATCAACAAAGTTACCTATCAATGATTGATCACCGGCAAAGACAACGGTACGATTATTTTCGGTACGACCTTTCATTTCGCCAGCAACACGTTCCGCTATTTGGTCGACCAAAATACGCTGTGTTGACCCCAGCATAGCTTGGCTATGACCCGCTTCGAGTTCAAGTAAACGTGCTTGTACTATCTTTAAACGATCTTTTTTAACACCATCAGACACAGAATCGAGGAATGCCGCTGCCGGTGTTCCAGGTCGTTGGCTATAAATGAAGCTAAATGAATGATCAAAACCTATGTCATTGATCAAATCCATCGTGCCCTGAAAATCGGCATCAGATTCATCAGGAAAACCAATAATAAAATCGCTCGACAGCCCAATGGTTGGCCGCACTTCGCGTAGGCGACGAATTTTATCCTTATATTCTAAGACCGTATGACCGCGCTTCATCATTGCCAAAATGCGATCGGCACCCGACTGCACAGGCAAATGTAAATGATTGACTAGCTCCGGCACTTCAGCAAACGCATCAATCAAACTGTCTGTGAATTCAACGGGATGTGAGGTGGTGAAGCGAATACGATCGATACCATCAATTGCTGCCACATAATGGATCAATAATGCCAAATCAGCGGGATCATCTCCTTCAATTTCACCGCGATAGGCGTTCACATTTTGACCTAGAAGATTAACTTCGCGGACACCTTGCGCTGCCAAACCGCGGATCTCTGTCAAGACTTTATCAACGGGCCGACTGACTTCTTCACCTCGTGTATAAGGCACAACACAGAAAGTACAGTATTTACTACAGCCTTCCATGATTGATACAAAAGCCGTAGGTCCGTTGGCTTTTGCCGCTGGCAAATTATCGAACTTTTCTATTTCAGGGAATGAAATATCGATGCGTGGCTTATGACTTTTTCTGACATCCGTCAGCATTTCAGGCAACCGATGTAATGTCTGTGGGCCAAAGATAAGATCAACATAGGGTGCACGACGGCGAATAGCATCACCCTCTTGGCTCGCTACACAACCACCTACGCCGATGACTAATCCAGGTTTAGTATCTTTCCACTTTTTCCAGCGTCCCAATTGATGGAACACTTTCTCTTGTGCTTTTTCACGAATGGAACACGTGTTAAGTAGTAACACATCGGCTTCTTCTGCGATGTTAGTTAGCTCTAACTGGTGTGATTCTGCAAGGACATCCGCCATTTTTGCTGAATCATATTCATTCATCTGGCAGCCAAAGGTTCTAATAAAAAGTTTACCGGTCATTCAATCTAATCGTTAATATAAAGGCAGGACAGAATACTATTTTTACTACTTTAATTCAAAAATAAGTGATTGTTTTTATTAAAAACAGTATATTAATTGTGTAATTCATATTTAAGGATAAATTGAATGGCAATCAAGGACTGGCCCGCCGACGAGCGACCGAGAGAAAAACTCTTACAACATGGTGCGTCGGTATTATCCGATGCTGAACTACTAGCAATTTTCCTAAGAACGGGGGTAACAGGACTTTCTGCCGTTGAATTAGCGCGACAATTATTAGCCCATTTTGGTAGTTTGCGTGCCTTATTAGAAGCTGACCAAAAACAATTTTGCCTACAACATGGTTTGGGACCTGCTAAATATACGCAACTACAAGCGGTATTAGAAATGAGTCGCCGCCATATGGAATCGACGCTATCTCGCGGCAATGCGCTAACGGATGCTGCGACAACTAAACACTATTTACAACAGCGCCTGCGTGCCTACCCCTATGAAGTATTTGCCTGTTTATTTCTTGATAATAAACATCGGATGATTGCATTTGATGAATTATTTCGTGGCACCATTGATTCAGCTAATGTCTATCCTCGTGAAGTGGTTAAACAAGCTTTGGCTCATAATGCAGCGGCGGTGATCTTTGCTCATAATCATCCTTCGGGGATTGCTGAGCCTAGTAAGGCGGATTACGCGATTACTGAACGGCTTAAGTCAGCGTTAGGTACGGTTGATATTCGGGTGTTGGATCATATTGTGGTTGGAGATGGAGAGGTAGTTTCGTTTGCAGAAACAGGTCATTTATAGTGATAATCTTCAGAAAAAGCATTGCAGTAATTTTTTAACCTATCATTCACTTCTTCCGGTGCTCGTCTACGCATAAGAGCATCCATGGGTACTTTAGTGAAGATAAATGAAACTTAGAATCTTACCCTTTAACCCATGTTATTTTTTGGAGCAAAGGCGATAAGGGTGGCCTTTTCTTTGGTTCTGTTTCTTTTGGCCACGCAAAAGAAATGAATGCCCAAGCGGCAGCGTTAGACTTATATTCAAAAAAACAAACTATAAACAAAGCAAGTCTCACTAATATTATAAGTGCTTATCATTTATTAAATTCTAATTATTCATTTTTTGCGTGGCAAAAAAATAAGCTCATTGGTGGGAATTAAGTGGACGAGTGTCTCAGCATAGCTGAGTTTTCGTCCACGCCCAGCGGCAGCGTAAAACTTATAACAAATAAATAGACATGTACTATATATTGAACAAGTCTTTCATATCAATTAAACTTGTCTTACTTTCTGTACAGCTATCGAGATAAAGTATGCGTATCATCTCATTCACCGAAGCAAGAAACGGACTTAAGTCCGTATTAGATAATGTCGTTAATGACGTCGACTACACCGTAATAACACGCCGCGATGCCGAGGATGCCGTAGTCATGTCGCTCGACCATTACAACAGCCTAATGGAAACCGTCCACTTATTAAAATCACCTGCTAATGCGGCACATTTAGCTAGATCAATCGACCAATATAAATCAGGACAAGTGACGGAACGAGCCCTTATTAATGATTAGGCTACTTGCTTGGACTGACGAGGCATGGCATGATTATATCTACTGGCAAGGTCAAGATAGAAAGACCTTAAAGCGAATTAATAAAGTAATTAACGACACCCAACGTTCACCATTTGAAGGTATCGGCAAACCAGAAGCATTAAAAGAAAACCTATCTGGCTTTTGGTCACGTCGTATAGATGAAACTAACCGGCTTGTCTATGCCGTAACTGATGCTCAGTTAACTATTATTTCTTGTCGTTATCATTATTAAATTTCTTCGTTAAGCACAAAAACCCGTAGATTATAATAAAAGCATAAATCCCAACCTACGGGTTATC
>JBLIKM010000099.1:0-6606 GCA_047636295.1 Methylophagaceae bacterium | reverse complement strand
AAAGCTTCTATGAAAATGAAGCATGCGCGAATTCAACAATTTATAGATGATATTCGTAAGGCAGTAAGAGAGCAAAACAATGATTGAAATTAAACAGCTTAACTTTGACGACAGTGACTTTTGGACTCAGCTTGAAGCGGTACTTGCTTGGGAAGCAAAGTCAGATGCTGCAATTGGTGATACGGTCAAAACTATTCTGTCCGATGTGAAAACAAAAGGTGATGAAGCTGTTTTAGAATATAGTCGCCGCTTTGATCGTCTGACGGTACAAACGATGGCTGAACTAGAAATCCCTTTATCGCGCGCTCATGCCGCTTTAGAGTCGATCCCTGAAAATCAACGTCAAGCATTACAAGCTGCGGCAGATCGGGTCCGCATTTATCACCAACACCAAAAACAAGATTCTTGGTGTTATACGGAGGCGGATGGCACTGTTTTAGGCCAGCAAGTGACAGCGATCCAACGTGCTGGATTATATGTACCAGGTGGCAAAGCCGCTTACCCTTCCTCGGTATTGATGAATGCGATTCCAGCAAAAGTAGCCGGCGTTGATGAGCTCATTATGGTGGTGCCAACGCCTGACGGCGAAGTTAATGATCTAGTATTAGCTGCGGCTGCCATTGCTGGCGTTGATCGTATTTTTGCCATCGGTGGTGCACAAGCGGTTGCGGCATTAGCTTATGGTACTGAAACGGTTCCACAAGTTGATAAAATTGTAGGTCCTGGCAATATTTATGTTGCTACTGCAAAAGGTATGGTTTTTGGTACGGTGGGCATTGATATGATTGCTGGCCCCTCTGAAATATTAGTGATTTGTGATGGTAAGACTGATCCGGATTGGATCGCAATGGATATGTTTTCTCAAGCGGAACATGATGAAGATGCCCAATCTATTTTGATTTCACCTGATGCAGATTTTCTACAGAAAGTAAGACAGTCCATTACACGATTATTGCCAACGATGGAGCGACAAGCGATCATCAGTGCGTCACTCGGTGGTCGTGGTGCTTTAATCCATGTAAATGATATGGATGAAGCTATTGAAGTAGCGAATTTCATTGCGCCTGAACATTTAGAATTATCGGTTGAAGATCCAATGACCATGTCGAGAAAAATTCGTCATGCGGGTGCTATCTTTATGGGTCGTTATACTGCTGAAGCCTTGGGTGATTATTGTGCGGGACCTAATCACGTATTACCAACATCACGTACCGCTCGATTCAGTTCGCCACTGGGTGTGTATGACTTTCAAAAGCGTTCGAGTTTAATTCAAGTATCAGAACAAGGCGCTCAGACTTTAGGTCAAATTGCATCGGTATTAGCGCGTGGTGAGAGTTTGACCGCGCATGCGCAATCAGCTGAATATCGTCTTAAGGACTAACATAATGAGTCGTTTTTGGAGTGCTGTTGTTCACGATTTAGATCCTTATGTGCCGGGCGAACAACCCAAGATGGCTAATTTGATTAAGCTTAATACTAACGAGAATCCTTATGGGCCCTCACCAAAGGTATTAGATGCCGTTCGACTAGCTACCAGCGATACGCTGCGGTTATATCCGGATCCTAATGCAACAGAATTAAAGCAAGCCATTGCAGATTACCATCAGCTAGATCAGAACCAAGTATTTCTTGGTAATGGTTCTGATGAGGTATTGGCACACGTTTTCTATGCCTTTTTTCAGCACCAAGCGCCGTTATTATTTCCAGATATTACCTATAGTTTTTATCCGGTTTATTGCCAGCTTTATCGAATTGATCATCAAGTTATTCCACTGACTAATGCGTTTGAAATTAATGTGGACGATTATTTTCGTGATAATGGTGGCATCATTTTTCCCAATCCTAATGCACCCACGAGCCGTTTATTAGATTTGGTAGAGATCGAAAAATTACTACAGAAAAATACCGAGTCCGTGGTTGTCATTGATGAGGCTTATATCGATTTTGGTGGCGAAACTGCCATTGTCTTAGTTGATAAATACCCTAATTTATTAGTTACGCAAACCTTGTCTAAGTCACGTTCTTTAGCTGGATTGCGAATTGGCTTCGCTGTCGGTCACCCTGATTTGATAGCAGCTTTGGTACGAATTAAAGATAGTTTTAATTCTTATCCATTAGATAGCCTTGCTATCACTGCTGGCGTTGCGGCATTTGAAGACCAAACTTATTTTGAGCAGACCTGCCAGAAAGTTATCAGCAGTCGTCAGTGGGTGACCAGCGAATTGGAAGCACTTGGCTTTACGGTATTACCGTCTGCAGCCAATTTTGTATTTGCAACACATCCACAAAACAATGCTGCCGAATTATCTGCTGGACTACGTAAGCAAGGGGTGATTGTTCGGCACTTTAAACAAGAAAGAACGAAGCAGTATTTACGAATCACTATTGGCAACAACGAAGAAAATCAACAATTATTAGCGGTGATGGATACGCTTATTTAAGCTGTTAATTATTGAGTATCTGCTTCAGCTTCTCGGTGCATGCTTTGTAATTGACGCAGTCGAATCAAGTCATGCTCATACTGATGGCTACTATTTATATTATCGTTATGTAAACCTTCTAAATGTAATTGACGCTCGACCATTTCTTTCTGTGCGGCCTCAATTTGTTGATTTAATTTGCTTGAAATCGGCTGAGCGCTAAGCTCTTGCTCTGCCGCTATTTGCTGTAATTTATGTAAGTTTTGTTGAATATGCTTCTGCTGTGTGAGGGTATCTTCAATTTGCTTATTGATATAGGCAAGATAATTATCTCGCGTTTGAATAAGATCATGAATAGATGGATAGATAGCTAATAAGTTCTGATCGACGATTTTTTGTTCTTTTTCTAAGCGCCTTAGCTGTTCCTGTTTTAGTTGTTGTTGTTTTAGCTGTTCTTGTTCTGGCTGATTTTCTTCAGCCGCCGCTTGTTTAGCAATGCTCTGCTCAAGCGCTTCTCTATTTGATAAAACGCGTTCAATAACACGAAGCGTTTTATCGTCTAATATCTCATAACCTTGCTGAGCAGCATAAGGAGGCAAGGTTTTGCTTAAAGTAGAAATGCCACTTTTACCATGGAAACGATATATATTACCAGCGTAGGATGGCAGGCTTGATAGCGTTAATACTAAGACCAGTAATGAAACAGGGTAATAATTTAATTTTCTCATACGCTTTATTCTATAAGGAGTTTGAACAAAGGTGAACCCTCTAGAACAATTTGTTTTGTTTTTAGTGTCATTAGTGGCAAATACCTTCTCGGCTTTTAGTGGTGGCGGTGCAGGACTTATTCAGTTTCCATTGCTTATCTTTTTAGGTCTGAGTTTCTCTGTCGCCCTCGCTACGCATAAGGTGGCGAGTGTTGCTTTAGGATTAGGTGCAATATTACGCTACCTGTCAACGAGCCAGTTAGAACGAAAATTTGTATTAATGATGATCTGTGCCGGTGTACCAGGTGTTGTTGTAGGTGGGAGCTTTATTTTACGAGTACCTGAAAATATTGCGCTAATTTCGCTCGGAATATTAACGGGTGGCCTAGGTGTGTACTCTATATTTAAACCCGCTTTAGGGCAGATAGATACACCACAACATCGTGATACCTTGGGTTATATTAAGGGCAGTGGTATTTTATTCCTACTGGGTATTTTGAATGGTTCGTTGACCTCTGGAACGGGACTATTTGTAACTATCTGGCTGGTAGTATGGTTTGGTCTAGACTACCAGCGTGCAGTAGCTTACACGCTAATTTTGGTGGGCATCTTTTGGAATGGTGCCGGTGCTATCACCTTAGGAATTCTAGGTGAAATACGCTGGGATTGGTTGCCCGCTCTTTTATTCGGCTCATTAATAGGCGGGTATTTAGGATCTCATCTAGCAATTAAACATGGTAACCGCTGGATCAAACGATCGTTTGAAGTGGTAACGCTGCTTATTTCAGTGAAGCTTATTTGGACAGGGTTATAGCTTGGTCAAGTCTCATATAAATCAGTATCGAAAATACGCCATAAAATAATAGCCAGTCCTTTCAGCTAGGCAGGGCTATAAGTTATTAGCTGTGCTTAGATTAGATGAATAAAAAATTATGCATCGACACCATATTGCTCGCGATAAGCTTCAACTGCGGGCAAAAATTGGGCTAATTCAGCATTATTTTGTAGATAGGTAAGCAAGTCATTCAGTCCGATAATGCTCACTACAGGGATCTTATGTTCCGCTTCCACTTCTTGAATGGCTGAGCGACTATCCTGGCCTCGTTCTTGGCGATCTAACGCAATAATTACACCTGCTGGTACGGCTGCAGCTGCATTGATGATTCCAACGGATTCACGAACTGAAGTGCCTGCCGAAATAACATCATCGATGATTAATACTTTACCTTTAAGTTCGGCACCCACTAGCTGGCCACCTTCACCATGGTCTTTTTTTTCTTTACGGTTAAAGACGTAAGGTACATCACGTTGATGATTATCGGCTAAGGCAATGACGGTGGTCGATGCCAAGGGAATACCTTTGTATGCGGGGCCAAATAAGACGTCATAATCCAATGTGGATTCGGTGATGGCTTGCGCATAAAAACGGCCTAGTCGAGCCAGGCTGGCACCGGTGTTAAACAAGCCACTGTTGAAGAAATAGGGGCTAGTTCGTCCTGATTTAAGGGTGAATGATCCAAAACGTAATACACCTGTTTCAAGTGCAAATTCGATAAATTGTTGTTGATAGGGTTTCATGATGATTTATTCAGTTGATAAAGTGCGGTTTGGCCAAATAGATTGGGTAATAGTTTAGTGCCTAAAGTATCCTTATGGGCGTGATTAACGATACTGCGTTGCTGGATGTTAATCCGTTTTCTGATACAGCTTTTTTCAAAGTCTTGAATCGTACACAAGTGAATATTCGGCGTGTTAAACCAAGCATTAGGCAATGCTTTTGAAACCGGCATACGGCCGCCAAAGGCTAATTGCCAGCGACATTGCCAATGGCCAAAATTAGGAAAGCCAATAATAGCCTGTTTACCAACACGGACAATTTCATCCAATAAAAAATCAGGATGATTAATGGCCTGTAAAGTCTGCGATAAAATGACAAAGTCAAAACTTTGATCGGCAAATTGAGGCAAGCCTTGGTCGAGATCAGCTTGAATGACATTAACATCTGCTTTGATGCAAGCGGCAAATTTACTATTATCAATTTCCAAGCCGTAGCCAGTGATGCCACGTTGTTGTAAATGTTTCAGTAAAGCGCCATTATCACAACCTAAATCAAGGACGCGTGCGCCATCAGGGATCCAGTTACTAATGATTTGTAGATCAATACGTAAACTCATGACGGACACTCAGTTGCGACTTGTTGCATATAGGTTTGCACTATTTCCATATAGCGAGGAATGGGCATTAAAAAAGCGTCATGACCTTGGTGGGCCTTTATTTCAGCATACGTTACATTTTTGCCGGCGGTTAGTAATGCATCAACAATTTCTTGTGAGCGGGCAGGAGAAAATCGCCAATCACTGGTAAATGAAATAACTAAACTACGCGCCTGAATATTGGCCAAGGTGGCAGCGAGATCATCATTAAATGCTTGTGCTGGGTCAAAATAATCGAGCGCTTTTGTCATTAATAAATAAGTATTAGCATCAAAACGTTCGACAAAACTACTGCTTTGATACTGCAGATAACTTTCAATCTGAAATTCAACATCATAGCCGTAGTTAATTGTGCCGTTACGTAATTCGCGACCGAATTTTTCACCCATTGCTTCATCAGACAGATAAGTAATATGGCCTAACATTCTGGCTAAACCTAAGCCCTGACGAGGCAAGGTATTATGCTCGGCATAATGACCCTCATGGAAATTAGGATCAGATTTTATCGCGGTTCTTGCGACTTCATTAAAGGCGATATTTTGAGCAGATAATTTTGGTGCTGCGGCAATGATAAGTACGTGCCTTAAACGTTCTGGCAAACTAATCGCCCATTGCATAGACTGCATGGCACCTAAGCTTCCACCTACGACAGCTGCCCACTGTTGAACATTGAGATGGTCGGCTAATACGGCTTGGCTACGTACCCAGTCCGCTACTGTGATAATAGGGAAGTCAGGTCCATAATACTTCCCTGTTTCCGGGTTAAGACTGGTGGGGCCGGTAGAACCTTTACAGCCACCCAAATTATTTGGGCAGACCACGAAAAACTTATTAGTATCAATCGCTTTTCCAGGACCAATGGCTGAATCCCACCAACCTGGTTTTTTGTCATCAGCGCTGTGGTAACCCGCCGCATGATGATCGCCGGATAAGGCATGACAAATTAACACGGCATTAGATGCAGTTTTGTTAAGTTCACCATAGGTTTCATAAGTAAGATCGTAACTGGGTAAGGTACGGCCGCAATCTAGAAGCAATGGCAAATCAATGTGTAGGGTTGTAGGGGTCACCAATCCGACTGAATCGGCTGGTACGGTTTCCGGCATACTACTGTTATTCCTTGATAAATTGAAGCGTATTATAGGTGATTAGCATTGAAAAGATCATTGTTCAGAGCCCACCCGTTAGCAAGGGTAAAACTAGCATGGCTAATAACTGTAAACCGAGTAAGACAATGAGCGGTGATAAATCTAAACCGCTCATTGC
>JBLIKM010000098.1:0-6607 GCA_047636295.1 Methylophagaceae bacterium | reverse complement strand
GATAATCGACCCCGACCACCTGACTTCACATTAATAATAGATTGGCCAATCATCGCACAACCCGCCATACCGCCAATCAAACCTGAACCAATATTAGCAATCCCTTGGCCCTTACATTCGCGTTTTTTATCACTGGTGGTATCGGTAAGTTCATCAATCACGTTGGCTGTCATCAATGATTCTAATAAGCCTACAACAGCAATTGACAAAGAATATGGCAGAATAATTTTCAAAGTTTCGAAATTTAATGGCACATCAGGCCACAGAAAAATCGGCAACGTATCAGGTAAGTCGCCCATATCTTCTATCGTCCTAACATCTATATCTAAAAAATAAACCAGCACGGTTAATGCAATAATATTAATCAGCGGTGAAGGCAAGATTTTGCCGATCACTGGCACATAGGGAAATAGATAGATAATACCCAAACCTGCAGCTGTTAAAGCATAAACATGCCATGTCACATTGAGCAGTTCAGGTAACTGGGCCATGAAAATAAGTATTGCTAGTGCGTTTAAAAACCCCGTCATCACAGATTTGGAGACAAAACTCATAAACTTATGTAGATTAAGATAGCCTGCAACAACTTGTAAAACACCCGCGAGTATGGTCGCCACCAAAAGATATTGCAGCCCAAAATCTTTGACCAACGTGACCATTAGCAGGGCTGTAGCGGCCGTAGCAGCTGAAATCATACCGGCTCGCCCACCGACAATCGCGATAATAAACGCGATAGCAAATGAGGCATAAAGGCCTACTTTAGGGTCAACGCCAGCGATAATAGAAAATGCAATGGCTTCTGGTATAAGCGCAATGGCAACCACCACTCCGGCGAGAATATCGCCACGAATATTACCCAGCCAGTCTTGTTTAGCTGATAACAGCATTGTTTGTTCCTTATTATGTGTTGAATTAGTGTGGAGACGCTACGTTAAAACCCACCAGATAATTTATAAGATTGATATTAGCGAGGTTTAATCGAGCAGTAAGAGCGCGATATAGTGCATGGCATGACCATTCAGTGCATCACACTATATAGTCGGCGAATTATACAGTAAAACCATATCTTTTTTTCACCTGTATCACTGCACACCGCTAGCATTTGCATGATATATTGATAACAATATTTAAAAATCAAACATCAATGGAGTTCAAGCTTGTATAACAATAGATCTAAATTGAAGGGTAGTATTAGTTTGGTCGTCATTGTGGGCTTAGTGACTGCTGCTTTAGCAGGATCATATTTTTATCTTGATCATCAGGCGGATTCGCGCACTACTGAAACAATGACCTCGTTAGTGGCTCAGGCCGAATCACAAGGTGTGGCACTTAGTTATGCTTCCGTTGATGCTTCACCTTTAAACCAAACTGTTAAAATTACTGATTTTGCAATTATAGGGAATCAACAAGAACCTGATATCCGACTCGGCAATGTCGTAATGAAAGGTTTCAGCTGGCAAGACTTGAACAATAATCAAAATAGCTTACCCGCAGAAATGAGTATCGACATCAAAGGGGGTGAACTTCATATTAAAAAGAGTCTGTCAGAAACAAGTACCGACTTACAAACACTAGTACGCATCTTTGGTGACACTATCCCCTTTTCCACTAAAGTAACGTATAACTTAGATCCAACTGAAAAACTATTAAAGCTGTCATTAACCCAAACGGTCGAAGAAAATTTCTTTTTTGATGGTAACGTGACACTGGGCAATATGGTCTGGTTAACGGTTATGGACAGACAGCAGACGCAAATGCCTGCCGAAGCGATGGAATCGACCTTGAACACCCTATCTTTAAGCTACAAAAACACCGGACTAATTGAAAAAATTAGGGCAGATATCAGTAGACAATCAGGCCAAACAAATGAGCAATTGATCGAACAAAGTATCGCTCAACTAAAACAGTTACAAATGACTGCCGCTCAGCAATGGGGCCCAATTTTTACACCATTCATTGATGAAATGATTAAATTCAGCCGTGAACCCAAACAATTGAAGTTATCGATAGATCCGCTGCAACCACTGACCGGAAATGACTTTATGATGACTTTTATGGGTGGAGAATCCAATCTTATCAAGTTAATAGCAAACGCCAGAATACAGCTTAAAGCTAATTAAGCTATTTTGTAATGAGAATTCAGCAATTATTAAAGTTAATTTATTCAACTTATTCTTAGGTAACGACCATGTCACTGTCTAAACAATTATTACTGTTAATTAGCATCATCTTTTTTATCGTCTTTTCGGTTAATATTGCATTGAGTATGAGCAATATTAGAAGTTACCTTGAAGTTGAATCAGGGGTTCACGTGCAAAATACGGCAACATCTTTAGGCTTGTCGATAAGTCCCTATATGACAAATGAAGAAGATCCGATCATTCGCACGATGATGAATGCTATTTTTGATATGGGCTATTACAAGGAAATGACGTTAGTCGATGTTGATGGCAAGGCTTTAGTCACACTTACCAGCACAGAAGAGGTTGCTGGAGTGCCGTCTTGGCTTATTTCGCTAATGCCTATGAAGGTAGCGACTGCAGTGTCAGAAATAAGTTCTGGTTGGAATATTAGTGGCACCCTATCCGTGACCACTAATCCTGGTTATGGTTATCTAAAACTTTATCAACAAGGTAAAACAACCCTTAAATATTCACTCCTTATTTTCTTAATAGCGATCAGTGTATTAGCGTTAACGCTGCGGTTTACTTTACGCCCTTTACGAGCAATTGAAAAACAGGCGAATGATATTTCAGCAGGTAATTTTACCATTATTGAAGATTTACCCTGGACACTCGAAGTCAAAAATGTAGCTCTATCAATGAACAGCATGTCGCTTAAAATTGGTTCGATGATAGCAAGGCTCAATAGTAAACTTGAAGCTTTAAGTGAGAACTTAAAGCGTGACCCACTGACTAAGTTATTAAATCAATCTACTTTCTATGTAAATTTAAAAGAAATACTGTCGATGGGACAATCCGGCTATGCGGCTATTATTAAATTTGATGACCTGGCCAATATTGCCAAAGATCATGGCAATGAAGCCGTTAATCAACTATTGATCAAATTTGCACAGTTATTGGAACAGGTACAGCAGTTAGAACCTCGCTTGAGTACGTATCGATTGTATGGCTCAGAGTTCGCGCTACTTTGCCCAACGCTTAATAAAGACGAGATTATCGTTCTCGCTGACTCACTTAAAGTAGCTATTTCTGACCTAGGCCAGCAATATCACATTGATGATTTAGTACATATGGGCATTATACGATTTGAACGTAGCAGTGACTTTAATAAATTGTCCCCTGCCATGATCGAAGCTTATGAACAAGCTAGAAAAATTGGTCATAACGCCTACTTTATTCAACAAGAAAGTATTAGTTCAATGAGTGAATTGGACTGGAAAGCAACTATCAATAGCGTTATTGAAAATGATATGCCCGAGATAATGTTAACGTCAGATGCTTATAATTATGACGGCGAGACAGCGATTAAGGTAATGCAAGAAGCCTTTACCTTAGTGACAGATTCGGTCGGAAACACCTTATCTATTGGTACCTTCTTTTCTATGGCACAGGAGTTCGGTTTAGAAGAAGAATTAGATAAATGTATTGTCAATAAGATCATCTTATTAATGGAACAAACTCAACAGTCCGTTCCGGTGACCATTAATCTCTCGATGACCGCTGTATCATCTTCTTCGTTCTGTGCGTGGTTACAAGCCAGAGTTGAGCACTCAAAGCTTAGTCCCCGTCTTTTAGTATTGAGTGTAACGGCTTATTCTGCCGCGAAAAATCTTACTGCCTTTGCCAACTTTAGTATTTTTATCAATTCTTTAGGTGCTAAAACCTTGCTCAAACGTTACTCATCGGACATTATCGCGATTAATTTATTAAAAGAACTACATATTGACTATATCCGTTTAGCACGCAATTTAACCCGTGATATTCGCGTTGATAGTAATAAGTCTGATCTGTTAGATATCATGCATGAAGTATCCAGTTTGTTGGATATTAGTATAATTGCAGAAGACGTTAGTCAAGAGGATGATTTTGAATTGGTCAGGAAGTCAGGGATTTACGGCATAGGTCGCTAAGACTGTTCTTATGATGGCAATGAAAAAACCACATTGGCTTTCCAATAATGCCATTTTTCCCCTTATTGTCACACTATGTTTGATACTGTCATTCTCACTAGTTGCCAAAGGCGAGATCACTGAAGCTTTACTGATAAAAATTGAAGCACAGTATAATAAATTTGCTCGTCAACGCGTTGAAGATTGGCAGACACTGATTCAGACATCACAAAATTTATCCGATGAAGAAAAATTAAATGTTGTTAATCGGTTTTTCAACACCAATATGCAATTTATTAATGACCAAGCTTTATGGGGAAAAGAAGATTATTGGGCAACGCCAATAGAAGCCTTATCAATCGGCGCCGGCGACTGTGAAGATTATTCAATTGCTAAATATTTTACACTTACACAATTAGGTGTTGATGAAGACAAGCTGCGTATTACCTATGTTAAAGCAATAGAAATAGGCCAAGCCCATATGGTATTGACCTATTTTAAAAATAAACGTGCAACCCCATTGGTATTAGATAATCTTGATACTGAAATCAAGCCCGCTAATTTACGAACTGATTTAGTTCCTGTTTATAGTTTCAACGGTGATGGTTTGTGGCTAGCCAAGTCGCGTGGTGATGGTAAACGGGTTGGTAATGCTTCTCGCCTTTCCTTATGGGAAGATCTAGCACAAAGAATGCAGTTAGACCAATAATGTGTATCTAGAGACTATTAAAATACGACAGTTTATTATAGATATCAGGAATAAACTCCTGATAAAAAAGGATTTTTTTCTTAGCATTTTCACTTGTCACGCTGTATTCTATACTCCATCAACTACCCATTCAGACGGAGCGATAAAATGAAAAAATCACTAGCTTTAACATTATTTAGTACTTTTTTATCAATAAGTATCAACGCAGCAGAAGCTAAACTTGAGTTGCTAGCAGGCATTGAAGCCGGTATTGACTCAGATACTGCAATGACGGTTAATGACTTATCAAAAACACAAGAAATTTTGTCTTCAAAGAGAACAGGGGCTGTGGAATCTTGGTACAATTTAGATTCAACAACACATTATGATCTCAAAGTAGGTAAACATTACAGTGCAGAACAACGACCATGTATTGCTTATACCTTGACAACCAAGCACAGCTCAAAGACTGAACGTCAGGATTTGAATGCTTGTATGAATTATGATGGCCAGTGGATTTCTTCTGAATTATCTGCAGCTAAGATCTAGCCACTACTCGAATCGAATAAATTAAGGACCACAGTGTGTAATGATACTATGGCCCTTAATTTATTACGGTGCCGTGGCAGTAAATATCGCTCTAACTGGTGCTGGATGGCCTTCAATTGTTTTACTATGGTCGTCAGGGTCAAGAAAATCAGCTAACGATTCAAACATCATCCACTCTGTTGCTCGTTGTTCTTCTATTGTTGTGGTATTAATGTCTACACAATGCACATCTTTAAAACCACAGCGACGTAACCATAATTTCATTGTTGCGATGCTGGGAAAAAACCACACATTTCGCATTTTAGCATAACGGCCTTCCGGCATAAGCGATACACCTTCCTCACCTTCAATTATCAAAGTTTCTAACACCAATTCTCCTCCAGATCGCAAACACGCCCGTAGTTCATATAAATGGTCTAGCGGCGAACGGCGATGATACAACACGCCCATGGAAAATACGGTGTCAAAACAAGTCAGATTTTCTGGCAAATCTTCAATACCTATCGGCAACACATAATGATTTGTTTCACCAATATAGTGTTGCATTACCTGATATTGCATCACAAAGACCAGTGTTGGGTCGATGCCAAGCACTAATTCAGCACCTTCACCCAACATCCGCCAACCGTGATAGCCATTACCACCGCCAATATCTAACACTTTTCTACCCGCTAATGGGTGAATATGAGGTAATAATCGATCCCATTTCCAGTCAGAATGCCATTCCGTATTGAGTTCAATACCAAATAAGTCATAGGGTCCTTTACGCCAGGGGTGAAATGCTTTCAAGTTTTCGACAAAAGCATCACTATCCTCACCAACAATATCTTTAGAATAACCAATCTGCACCTGATCTTTCAAAGTGATCGATGTCGGCGTAATATTAGGTAGTGCTGCGAACGCTGCTTGCCAACCGGTCATTTTGCCATGACCGTCTTCTGATAACTTTGCAGGTATAGTCTGGCGTAGTTTTATCGCCCATTGTTCTAGGCCAATGGCGTCTAATTTTGGATAAAGAGATTGATAGACGCTCATTTAATAGCCACTAGTGAAATAAAATTAAAACATTGAAACCACAGCTCACTAAAATCAAAACCTGCGGATTGTAGCCTTTGTTGGTGATTTGCCATGGTTTCTGGGATCAATACCTTGTCAAGTGCTGTACGTTTTTGACTTATTTCTAGGTCGCTATAACCATTAGCACGTTTAAAATCATGATGCGCTTCGACGTGGAAATTTTGTTTCGCTAGTTCATCGAAGGCGATCTTTTCGGAAAGGATTAAAATACCACCTGGTTT
>JBLIKM010000097.1:0-6627 GCA_047636295.1 Methylophagaceae bacterium | reverse complement strand
TCACCCTGCCCCAATGTTTCATGCCTGTGAAATAATTCAGCATAAGCCTGAACAGTGTCTCTATATTGGCGATGCTGCACGTGACATTGAAGCGGGTAAAAATGCCAATATGCAAACGGTTGCCGCGCTTTATGGATATATTGGTCGCGATGATAATCCAGATAATTGGCAAGCAGACAGCAGCATTAATAATCCCCGTGATATTTTACAATGGCTGTAGATTTCAGTTTAATTGAACACTTTTCTCAGCAGGAAAATGGCCTAGCCATATTAATGATTGCCAGCGGCATTGTAGGTGCTGTAACCGTGTACATTTTGCGTGCTCGTAAAATAAAACGTTTAGTCACTGAAAATGCTGAATTGGCAATGAAGTTCACCTTAGAAAAGCAGGCTAATGAACAGTTCGATGCCATTTTAGATCAAACGCATGTCCAAATTGCCAATACGTTTAATCAATTATCCAATGAAGCATTAACTAGAAATAATGAACATTTCCTCAAATTAGCCGAGGAAAATCTTAAACGTTATCAAAGCGAAGCCAAAGCAGAATTACACAGTAAAGAATACGCGATTGAACAACTGGTAAAGCCCATTAATGATGCCTTATTGCAAACGGCCAAACAGATCCATGACATTGAAAAAGAGCGTAAAGAGTCCTACGGTAATTTAAGTAGTACCATTTCACAGATGGCATTAGGCCAACAAGCGTTGCAATCAGAAACCCAAAATCTAGTGCAAGCTCTACGCCGACCTGAAGTGCGCGGACAATGGGGCGAAATGACCCTGCGTCGCCTTGCTGAATTAAGTGGCATGGTGGCTCACTGTGACTTTTTTGAACAAACCCATACTGTCACCGAAACGGGCAGTATTCGCCCTGATATGATTGTGCGATTACCTGAAAATCGTGAAATTATTGTTGATGCAAAAACACCTTTAGATGCTTATTTGTCAGCCATTCAAACCACTGATGACAATGTACGTAAGAAAGAACTAAAACGTCACGCCCAGATCATTCGTCAACGGGCTAAAGAATTGGCCGCCAAGAATTATTGGGTTGAGTATTCTCAATCACCCGAATTTGTTATTTTATTCATTCCCGGCGAACACTTCTTGTCAGCAGCATTAGAAATTGATCCCTCGTTATTAGAAGACACTATTAAAAATAATATTATATTGGCCAGCCCAACCAATTTTATTGCTTTGCTCAGAGCGGTATCTTATGGCTGGAAACAACAATCACTAGCTGAAAATGCGATTGAGATTCGTGAATTGGGTGAAACCTTATATAAACGTTTAAGTGTATTTACTGGTCATCTAAATAAATTGGGTGCCAGCCTGAATAGTAGCGTGGATAACTTTAATAAAACCGTTGGTTCTTTAGAACGTCAAGTTTTACCAAGCGGAAAACGATTTCTTGATATGGGGATCCGTACTAAGGAAGAAATAAAGCCCGTTTCAGCCATTCATACTCAAACACGCACCTTAAAGGAAAGTAGTGGCGATGAAACAAACTAAGTTGAGGGATGCTTATGAATTTTGTCAGAACATGGCACAAAGTCATTATGAAAACTTCCCCGTAGCATCTGTTTTATTACCTCGAAAGTTACGGCTACCAATCAGTGTTATATATGCGTTCGCACGTACTGCAGATGATGTTGCAGATGAAGGCAATGCATCACAAGAAACAAGACTTGAACAATTAGACGTTTACAGCAAAGCGTTATTCGAAATAAGAAACCATGGTTATTCGGGTACAAATCCAATCTTTATCGCTCTAAATAACGTCATTAAAACGCATGAGTTACCGATCTATTTATTTAACGATCTATTGTCGGCATTCAAACAAGATGTGGTTAAAAACCGCTATGCCAATTTTGAAGAAGTATTGGATTACTGTACGCGCTCCGCTAATCCGGTTGGACGTTTGTTGCTCCATTTAAATGGTAATCCGACCGATAAGCAACTAGAACAATCTGATGCCATATGCAGTGCATTGCAATTAATCAACTTCTATCAAGACATCATTCAAGACTATACCGAACAAGATCGCATTTATATTCCGCAAGATGAACTGGCTCTCGCAAAATTACAAGAAATTGATTTACTACAATCAGATACTCAACACCTTGCCCCTTTACTTAACAGCTTGTATCAACGCGCTAAAGATCTAATGAAAGACGGTATTTTATTGGGCGCTTCGCTTAAAGGTCGATTGGGCTGGGAAATACGTGCGATGAGTTTAGGCGGGATTTCAACATTACACATGTTGACTGAACAAGATAACAGTAATTTATTAACTCGGCCAAGATTAGATAAAAAGCAGTTAATACTTATTATGCTCAATAGCGCTTGCCGTGCACGCTATCTTAAAAAAGCCAATTTAATACTTGGTTAAAAAAACTCACCTTAAGGCTCGAAACTGAGCTTTAAGGTGAGAAAAAGAGGAATTCCATATTGAAACTAAGCCTCAGCGCCCGGAATAAAGGCCACTGAGGCTATTACATTTTAAAAAGACTTAGACACGGCCATCATCACTCGGCTATCAACGATTTGATTGTTATGATCGAAACCGTAGAAATCATTATCACCGATTTTGATATCAGTGTCGTGGTAACGTACATCAACATTAAAGCCAAATACATTTCGACTGATGCCTACATTCCAATGCGTCCAATCTGCATCATATTCAGTCTCGAACATTTGACGACCTACGCTACCCGATAAGGTAAAGTCATAAGGCAGAGCAACACTTGGGTGAATTGCAACATTATGTGACTGAACGCCTTCTACGCCAAACCAATCCGTGACGGTCGGTGAGTATTCCAATTTGATATTTACTAAACCAAATTGTTTATCGATGTAGTTAAACATTTCTAAGTAGTTTGAATCAGTATCGCTCGGATAAATATATTGGAAAAGCATGCTATTGAGGTTAATGCCTGTTCCTGCAATATCCTTTGTTGCGTAACCTATATAAGGTCCGTAAATAGCGTTAATGTTAGAGTTGTCACCATCATCACCCGTTGCACTAGGGAATAAGTTATTGGCCGCATAATAACCTAGATAGATACCGCTCGAATGAGACCATGTCACAGCCGCTTTAAGCGAAGGAATCTTGCCATCATTTGTTTCTGACTCACCACGGAATACGTAGTCTGTAGCAAATTCAACCCAGGTACTGAATTTGCCACCCAATACTTCGTCACGATCTAAATAATCAGTAAATTGCGTAGATTGTTTTGCTGCTTTAGCTGGACCCGTTTCGGCTTCACCATCCGCCCAAACAGGGCTTATCATTGTAACGGCCAAGGCAACTGGCAACGCTTTTATTACATTTATTTTTGAATTCATTTTGTAAATTCCTCATCTAGTTGTGCTTGTAAAATTGGACGACATGTAGTCGATTCTGAAGGTACCATAATCCCTGCTAAATCAAGATCAGCGGTTACTTCATAAGAAACTGGTTCAGCAACGGTAGGAAAGCTTAATGTCAATTCACTCGGTACTGCTTGGCTTTGGGCATTTTTAACATCACGTTCAGTGTTGTATGGATCAGTGAATTCACCATAAGTGCCCGCTTGTATGTTGTAGGTCACGTCTTTAGTTCCAGCACCTGCATTGGCTAGGTATTTAGTTGGATCATTCCAATCGCGGCCATCTAAATTGCTAAAGAACTTGATATCTACTAATAACGAATCACATAACGGTGTGACTTCTTCATAATTATTTGGCCAGCCTGAACCACCTGTAGTATCGGGATAACGACCCCAGTCACCACCTTTAAGTGGGCAAGCACCGCCTGCGCCATATACCGCACGGTCTGGATGATGAGCACCAAAGATTGGTAAACCTACCGCTTTGGCTTCGCCACCTTTTTCCAAATGAAAGCGAGGTTGCGTTGTTACAGTAGTTTTTAAGTTATAACCTTTATCTTTAATAGAATCATAATAAGGGCCCTGCGGTCGAACATAACTATGATCGGTATTATCTTTATTGTCATAAACAGCTGTAACGAACAAATACGGTTTATTAAAGAAAGGACGTTCTACTAGGTAATATTCAGTATCTGTCTTATTTTCATCAACTGCTTCCCACTTTACGTGCTGCTTGCCACCACCCGTATTCTCAACAACATTGACCCACGAGCGCCCATCATCTAGTTGATTTAAACGTAACACTTTAGTGTAGTTTTCATTAATGTCTAAGCCAGCGCGTTTACCTAATGGACCAACTTTATTAGCGCCTTTCTGATTAAAAGCAAAATTCATTGCTTTCTGTGCATAGGGGTAATCATTCGCTGACATCGTACAATACCAGTTTGGTAAATCAACTGGTTTATGGTCAGCGTATTTGCCTTGGTATTTCTGATGCGTAATTGGCAAATCTATAAAATTAAGATTGCCTGCTTCATTAAATTTTTGATCTGGATATTTATAGCCTGACCAACTCTCATCGGGCAGATATGAACTATAATTTTCAGCAATGATAATCTGTGCTTGTTTAGCCGTTAAATCAGCACCAGGCACTAAACCTTTAGCACCAACTCTTAAATACTCACGTACCGTACCGTTTTCTTGTACACGCCATAAACCATGTTTGCCTTCACCAATCATGGTGAATACTTGTTCTACAACATTTACAAAACGATAGGTAGAATTGGTATTCATATAACCGTAATACACAGGCAAGTGCGGTATTTGTGAATGGGTTTTATTTGGTCTCCCTATTCCTAATAACGCTCTTTGTTTGTTCTCTGCTTCGATATTTTGATCGCTAGTGTAAAAAAATGGATCGCCTTTAGTTATATCAGTCAGATTTTGCTCTGCTTGAATACACGCAGAAAAAGTGATGGGGATACTTAAGCTAACTATTTGAGCTAATGAATTTTTTCTCATTTTCTCTCTCTCTTCTATTTTTCATGAATAGACACCAATACCTGTCCTGGCGTCTAGTTTAATATTGGTGTTAGAACAATTTGCGTTGGCCGCAGGCATACGCTAGGCCAGTGTCATCGGTAGAAAAAGTAATCGTTGAACCTTTAGGGAAAAACATTACATCACCTTTTATAGCTTTTACTTTTTGCGTTCCGTCGGAAAAATAAAAGTGACCATCTAAAATTATTTTTGTGTCGTCATAATCGTATGTATAAACAAGAGGTTCGCCCTTTTCCATTTTGAACAAACCACAGGCTATAGGGGCTTTAGGATCTGCTGAACCCACAATATCTTCGAAATAAGCATTTATACCTGGTTCATCCATCGATGCTATAGGCATTTCTTGTGCATTTTTGAAATGCTGTAAAGTTTTGCTACCGACTGGAACTTCAACACCGTGTGCAAAAACTGACGAAGTGAAAGCAATGGTTGCTGCCGTTAATACAGCACTAATTAAATGTGTTTTTTTCATAATAAATACTCCAATAATAAATAAATCTGTTTGTATTCAGACAATTTCCTAACTGTATAAATCTTGCACTACGTTTACCTTCAAGAAACAATTATTCACACCTGTCTACAATTACAGTTATATCCATGCACAAATTACTTGTCAAGTAACTTATTACTTTATACGTAACTTATTGCAGTGGTATCGATGTAATATTCAGCATCCGTGCTAATATAGATAAATATAATCAACTTAATTTATTTAACCAAAATATCTCGATGTGGGTGTTTTGCGCACTTTAAAGGATTAAATATATGCAGAAAAATGGTTTCGCAGATCGCCTAAAAATTCTATTAAAACAAAAAGCTTTGACACAATCACAAGTGGCAATGGCGGCTGGCACATCAGTACCTTCAGTAAATCGGTGGACACGTGGTGGCGAGATTGAGTACGATAATCTTCGAACACTGGCCGATTATTTAGAAGTCAATTGGGTGTGGTTACGTTATGGCAGTGAAGCTATTTCCAGCTTACAAGAGTCGATGTCAGACGATAGTGCCGTGAGCGATACCCGTCGGGAATACCTCAGTCAAATTATGGAGAGTGAGGTTAGAATGAAATCTGCATTTGAGATGGCAGAAATTGTTCATTGGGAGTGGAATGTATTAACGGGTAAATTAACTTATTCAGATAATGCCCTGTCTATATTTGGTCAAACACCTAATAACTTACGTTCTACCTTACTTCCATTCACTGATCTTTCACTAGAGGCACTTATAGAGCTTTTTTCCAAACATGAACCTTATCAATGGGATTTTCTATATGAACAAAATAACAGTAAACCTCCACGCTGGTTTGCATCCCGCGGAAAGTTAATATTCGACTTATTACACCGTCCGATAAAAATTATAGCTATCTCAGCTGAAATCACCAAGAGAAAATTAGCTGAGAAGGCACTAGAACGCAGTGAATATATGATGCGTAAAATCATCGAAACTATCCCTGTAGGCTTATGGGTAGCTGATGAAACCAGTCAAATCTATATTGCAAATCCTGAAGTTAAACGTATTTGGGGTGGCGCTAAATACGTTAAATTGAAAGATTATGGTCAATATAAGGGTCGATGGGAAAAAACAGGTAAGAAAGTTGGTGCAGCTGATTGGACTTTAGCGCGGGCTGTCACAAGTGGTGAAACAAGTAAGCCAGAAGTTGTTAATATTGAAGCCTTTGATGGCGAAAAAC
>JBLIKM010000096.1:0-6695 GCA_047636295.1 Methylophagaceae bacterium | reverse complement strand
ATTGGTCACCCAGTCTCGTAAAGCTTCATTCAAGGCATCTTTCAGGGTACGCGCACCAGATTCAACAGGCACAACTGTCGCACCTAATAATTTCATCCGATATACGTTTTGTGCCTGACGTTGAACATCTTCAGCACCCATATAAACAACACATTCCATATCTAAACGAGCGGCAACTGTAGCCGTTGCGACACCATGTTGGCCGGCACCTGTTTCAGCAATAATTCGTTTTTTACCCATACGCTTGGCCAATAATGCTTGGCCAATTGTATTATTTATTTTGTGTGCACCGGTATGATTTAAATCTTCTCGCTTCAGATAGATTTGTGCCCCACCTAGTTTTTTGGTCCAATTTTCTGCCAAATAGATTGGTGATGGACGACCAACAAAATCAGCTAAATCTTTATCCATTTCAGTTTGGAATTCAGAATCGTTTTTATAGCGATTATAAGCCTCTTCAAGCGCATAAATGGCTTCCATTAGGGTCTCACCTACGAAACGTCCACCATAGGGTCCAAAGCGACCTTCGTCATCTGGGTATGAGTCGTAATAATCTTTATCCAATTGTTCAGCCATTTGCTACCTCGTGCATAAAAGCAGTTATTTTTTGTTTATCTTTTATTCCTTTAGCTAGCTCAACGCCACCACTGACGTCAACTGCATAAGGCTGTACTTGTTCTATTGCACTCGCCACGTTATCGACATTCAATCCGCCGGCAAGAATTAAAGGTTTATCAACTTTCTTAATTAATGACCAATTAAACACTAGTCCAGTTCCGCCAGGTACCCCAGGTTGATAACTATCTAGCAATATTGCTGCGGCAGTAGCGTATTCGTTAGCTATATGTACTAAGTCAGTATTAGTTTTCATCCTAATCGCTTTTAAATAAGGTCGGTCAAACTGTCCACAATATTCTGCTGATTCGTTGCCATGGAATTGCAATATAACAGTAGGCAGTGCTTCTATACATGCATAGACATTGTCTGGCTCAGCATCGACAAATAATGCAACAATACTGACAAATGGCGCTAATCCATCAACAATCTCTTTTGCTTGCGCAAAAGAAATTGCTCTCGGGCTAGCGGGATAAAATACTAATCCTAGGGCATCAGCGCCCATTTCAACTGCAAATTCAGCATCTTGGCGACGGGTAATGCCACAAATTTTTACACGTGTTCGCATGAAATCGCATTTCAGAAAAAAGTTAACTGAATACTTTACCAGACCACAGGAAAAGCTGATACCGCTGGAAGCTTATATTGCTCGGGATATTCAACCTTTACGAAATATAATCCTTCTGGTGGTGAGGTTATCCCACCCGTTGAACGATCACATCCTTCTAATACTTCTCTTGCCCATTCAATGGGTTTTCTACCTTCGCCAATAGGCACTAATACACCGACTAAATTTCTGACCATGTGATGCAAAAATGATTGGGCTTTCACATCAATAGCAATACAATCTCCTTGGCGTATCACCTTTATGTATTCGACGGTTTTAACAGGGCTATGCGCTTGACACTCTTTTGCTCTGAAGGCAGAAAAATCATGGTGTCCTACCAATAAATCTGCCGCAGCCTGCATCCGTTCGACATCTAAAGGGCTAAAGATCCACCACATTTTGTGAGCATGAATAGCTGATCGACTAACACGGTTTATAATAACGTAACGATAACTGCGATTGAGGGCAGAAAATCGCGCACTAAAATCATCGTCGACCGGTCTAGCCCATGTGACATTTATATCGGATGGTAGATTGGTATTAAGCCCTAAAATCCAGTTTCGTTCGCCACGTTTTACGGTTGTTTCAAAATGAACTACCTGTTGTAGGGCATGAACACCGGAATCAGTACGACCCGCTGCAACTGTTTTTACAGGATGATTTGCAACAAAACTTAGTGCTCGCTCTAGACAGCCTTGAACCGTTATTTGAGATGGTTGTACTTGCCAGCCTGAAAATCGAGTGCCATCATATTCTACGCCTAAGGCAATTTTCACTTAATTACCACGTTATGATAAATTCTTTAACAATGCTTGCGCTTTAGATTTTTGCTCATCATTACCTTCTTTAAGTACTTCTTCTAAAATATTCCTCGCGCCGTCAGGATCACCCATATCAGCATAGGCAGAAGCCAAATCTAACTTAGTTTCAGCTTCATCAATTTCATCATAACCACTAATATCGAATTCCAAACTGCTGTCTTCAGATTCAATATCTAACTCGGTATATAAATCTTGATAATTATCATCCGTCGGCAATACTTCTGCCTCATAAGTTTGCTCGGTCAAATCTAGCGATAATGGTTCGTCATTTAATGACAACGTCGATTCATCACTCTCCGATTCAACTTCAAAATTTAGTGGCGCATCAAAATCTGTATTTTTATTGGCATCATCTAAAGAAGCGGCAGTATCCCATTTTAAAGACTCATCGTCATTATCATTTAATTCATCGAATGCGGCGGCTGAACTGTCAGTAATACCACTAGCATCATTCGTAGCATAATCATCAAGATTGAATTCAATGGTGTCAGAGATGTTTGCTTCAATCTTATCGACTTCTTTATCTGAAATCTCGTCAACTGATAACGTGCCATCTTCGGCAGTGCTAAAAGCATCCAGGTTTGGCGTAGCTGCGGGTTCACTCTTAACTACTACAAGGTGGAACAAGGTGTTTGATGGCGCAAGTTGTTTGCCCCACTCTGCAATTTCCAACCATTCCGCTGAATCTTTATCAATATTAAGACTGCCAGCTAAAGTAACAAATGGGTCTTTTAGTTGCAATTTGAACATAACAAATAACAATTTTATTAATAGCAATTGATTTGTAGGTTCTTGTTGTTTTGCCTCCTCGAGCAATGCTATCGCTTTTTCGTACTCAGCATAGGCAACCAATATATCTGCTTGTTCAATCAGTTCTGCTATTGTTTTCTTGTCGATAACCACAGGCTCAACAGTTTGTTGGGCCTGAGCGACATTGTGCACTTTTTCCAGTTTGTCTTCATCAAAATTCGAGGGCTGATCGGTTGATAATTTTTCATCATCATTATCTAGATTTTTAGTATTATCCCCTGAATCATCATCTTCCTTCCGGCGTTTAATGAACAATAATAAAACGAGTAATAACAATAGACTTCCAGCACCAATAGCCATTTCGACTTTATTGTTAGCCACAATCTTTTGCGCCATAACAAAAAGCGATTCAAGTTCATCTTCTATAGCATCGATATCAGTGATGGAGTCTGACTGGCTAGCATCCACTTCCTCACCCAATAGTGGCGTACCTAAAGGCTTAATGTTTATTGCTATATCCGCATTTTCAATAACTGCCGTATCTGTAGGAGGCGTAATTTCATCTGGCTTTTGGTTCTTCTCCAACATACTTTGTAGTCTGGCAAGATCAGCATCTTTCAGTGAAATTAATCGACGCATCGTCTCCATTTGCACTTCTAAGGCATCCATACGCGCCTTGAAATCTATATTCTCTTGTGTTTGTCCTTCGATCGTTTCTTGAGCTAAGGTTAATTGCTCACTTAGTACTTTTATTTTTTCTGCGCCCAATGGAGATAGAGCGTCATCGTTTAATGACGTTTGGTCACTAGGGACAACTAATTCCAAATGCGCCGTATCATCAAGCTCGGTGACAGGTTCGGTTATTTCTGTAGTCACCACTTTAGCAATAGTTGGTGCTACTTCAGCCTTAGGCGTAATGATTTTTTCCGATATCTCAGTATCTATTGACGGACGTGTATTTCGATTTTTCCATAACGCATTTTGCTCTGAAAAGGCATTACTTGCTTGTCGTTTAGTTAGCTTATAAATATCACTGTTACTAGGAATTGATAAGGTATAACCCGCCTTTAATCCGTTCACATTATTATGTTGAAATGCAGTTGGATTTTCTTTTAGTAAGGCTATCATCATTTGTTGAATGGTGATATTACTTTCAGGTCGCGTTTTTAATGCTACGTCCCACAAGGTATCAGTACGGGTTACTGGACCGTAACTATTACCATCAAATGATGTAGTCTTGTAATCTGAGTTTGTTGAAACGCTAGTTTTAGCCGATGTTTTATCAGGACTTTGAACGGATGTTGCGACAGCCTTTTTGAATATACTTTTGGGTGGATCTAGTAATACGGTGTATTCACGAATTAAGCGACCAGAACTAGTGGTAGTCGCCGTCAATAAAAAATCAATAAAGGGCTCTCGAATAGCCTGCTGAGAACTAATAACAATTTTCACACTACCTGACTTTTCAATCACATCAAACTTAAGCTGGGTCAGTAAAAAATTTCGTTCAATACCGGCTTGCTCAAATTCTTTTTTTGATGCCAAACGTACTTGTAAATTATCAGCATCATCGCCCTTCAAGGCAGTAATAGCAATTTCCGCCCTGAGGGGTTCATTGAGTGCAGATGACAACTCAAGTTTACCCAGACCAAAAGCATTGGCATGTATAGGGGTTAAAAGCCCTAATGCAGCCATTACCGCAACACTGGCAAATGTTCTTGTCATCATCTCAAAACCCTTCGTTAAAGTTAATGTCCATAAAGGTCTAAATACTTACAAATATTTTTCTACCAAAACTTCTGCAATTTGAATACTATTTAAAGCGGCACCTTTACGAACATTATCGGCGACTACCCACAAATTCAAACCCGTTGGATGTGAAATATCTTCACGAATACGACCTATATAAACAGGATCTGTACCTGATGCTTCGGATACTGCAGTAGGATAACCACCATCAAGGTGTTCATCCAAGACCACAATACCATCGGTTTCTGACAGTAATTTTTTCGCTTGTTGTGCAGTAATCTTATCACGAGTTTCGATATGAATGGCTTCAGAATGGCCATAAAACACAGGAACCCGAACAGCTGTAGGGTTAACTTGAATCGATTCGTCACCCATGATTTTTTTAGTTTCCCACACCATTTTCATTTCTTCTTTGGTGTAACCATTTTGTTCAAACACGTCAATTTGCGGTATCACGTTAAATGCAATCTGTTTTGGATAAACGCTTGTTTCAACAGGACGTCCGTTTAATAATGCAGCAGTTTGTTTAGCCAATTCATCCATTGCCGGCTTACCTGAACCAGATACCGCTTGATAGGTACAGACATTAATACGCGTTATTCCCACTGCATCGTAAATAGGTTTAATCGCAACCATCATCTGAATTGTTGAACAATTAGGGTTAGCGATAATGCCATGTTTTTTATAACCGGCAATAGCTTCAGGATTCACTTCTGGTACTACTAATGGAATATCATCAATATAACGAAATTCAGAGGTATTATCAATAACGACACAACCTGCTGCTGCCGCAATAGGCGCATAGACTTTTGACACACTGCCACCAGGAGAAAATAAGCCAACTTGTACTTTAGAAAAGTCAAATGTCGCTAAATCTTCAACAATCAACGTTTTATTACCAAAAGCGACGGTACTGCCCGCTGAACGCGCACTCGCCAGAGCATATACCTTACCCACCGGAAATTTCCGCTGATGTAGAATCTCTAACATTGTTTCACCTACCGCACCGGTAGCACCTACTACTGCAACATCTACTTTCTTATTCACATGGAGTCCTATTTATAAATTTTATTAAAGCGCCGCTACTACAGCATCACCCATTTCAGAGGTGCCTACTTTAGTCATGCCAACAGAATAAATATCTGCGGTTCGAAACCCTTTATCCAGTACTTTACTTACTGCAAGCTCAATGCGATCAGCCATTTCAGCTTTATTTAATGTGTAACGTAACATCATCCCAACCGATAAAATAGTCGCTAACGGGTTAGCAATATCTTGTCCTGCAATATCAGGCGCTGAACCATGAATCGGTTCATACATGCCTTTCCCGCTTTCATCTAATGATGCTGATGGCAACATTCCAATCGATCCCGTTAACATCGATGCACAATCTGACAGAATGTCACCAAACATGTTTGTTGTGACCATAACATCGAATTGTTTTGGCGCTCGTACTAACTGCATTGCCGCATTATCAACATACATATGGCTTAGTTCTACATCATTATAGTCTTTTGCGAGAGTAATCATTGTTTCACGCCAAAGTTCCGTACTTTCTAATACATTGGCTTTATCTACCGAACATAAACGCCCATGTCGTTTTTGAGCAATATCAAAAGCAACTTTTCCAATTCGTTGAACTTCACTTTCACGGTAAACAAGTGTATTGAAACCTTCTTTTTCGCCATTTTCAAGTATACGAATACCCCGTGGTTGGCCAAAATAAATACCGCCAGTTAATTCACGAACAATCATCAAATCTAAACCTGCGACAACCTCATGTTTCAACGTCGATGCATCTGCTAATTGAGGATATAAGATTGCAGGACGTAGATTGGCAAATAAATTTAACGCACTACGAATAGCTAATAGGCCTTTTTCTGGACGCACACTGATATCAAGTGACTCCCATTTATACCCCCCTACTGCACCCAACAAAATAGCATCTGCCGCTTTTGATAAAACTAATGTTTCGTCGGGAAATGGTGTACCGGTTTGATCATAGGCTGCACCGCCAATCAAACCATATTCAAGCTCAATATCTAAACCATCTTTTTTAAGTGCATTTAATACTTTTATCGCTTCGGCAACAATTTCTGGACCGATACCATCACCAGGTAATACTGCAATTTTTTTTGTCATTATTTATTTCA
>JBLIKM010000095.1:0-6704 GCA_047636295.1 Methylophagaceae bacterium | reverse complement strand
CAAGATCACCTGCAGCCCCTGCAGCAAATTCATTTTTTAGCATAATGGCAATACCAGAATTTTCTACTAAATTTTGAATATTGTGAACTAAATAGCGATTTTCATTAGTGTAGAGTAATTTCATCGATTAATTACTCTGACTATATTGATTGTTATTCAACACCTAAAGTACTAACGTAACTTTCTGCTAAATAAATTAAGCGCCAACTGATAGCCCAGCTGAGCTGTTTGAGCATCATAACGACCGCCATCACCTTCATCACGCATAAAGGCATGTCCCGCATTGAACTCATGCCATGTAAAGCTAATGTCAGTTTCGTTAAGCCCTTTGTATATCTTGGCAAGGCCAACAGCTGGGACATGATTATCTTGCTTGCCCCAAATCATTAATAACTCACCTTTAATATTATCCAAACGTTCCATGCTATGTTGGCCAGGTGCATTCGGAATCATTTGAATGTGTAAATCAGTAGCGTAGAAACACGCCGTAGCTTTAACTTCAGCTTGCAATGCCGCACGAAATGCCAAATGACCACCAATACAATAACCCATTGCACCGATATGGCCGTTGCACCAGTCTTGTTGTTTAGCAAATTCAATTAATGCGATGTTATCAGTGTCATAGCCTTGCACATCTTTTGCTTCTTTATCTGCATTACCTTTTTCACGACCCGCATCGTCATAACCCAATACAGTGCCAATAGGGTTCAATTCATGGAATACTTCAGGCACGATTACTGCGAAACCATGACTTGCCATCAGTTTAGCTGCACGTTCAATTGGGCCAGTTTGTTGAAAAATTTCTGAATAAAACAAAATAGTAGGGTAGCTGCCTTCACCTACGGGACGATGTATATAGCTACGCATCACACCTGTTGGTGTATCTAGATCAGCGAAATGGCTTTGTACGTTCATGATAGGCTCTCAGGATTGGTTTTTAATAAGGTGTTTATATTAAAATATAAAAATGAGCTATTGTACAACTATTCATCTTGTTGATCATTGATCAGTAATTCAAACAAAAAAGAATTACGAGCTACTTAGTGAATACTTATATGGCGCATTCTTAGTGTGTTGATATACGAATACAGTGTAATGATAAAAAATGGCTATTTACTACCCCATATTTTTGCTACGGCATAATTGCTGCCTAATAATCCGACGATCATACAAACAACGCCGCCGAGGAAGAATACTAAAATAGGTATAAAACCGGCCAATTGTGATGCTGCTATGGCTGCGATAAGAGAAATAATAGACAGCACAAAAAATAAGCCCGCCATAAAAAAAAGAATTTTTCGGTGAGATGGTTTATAAACGTACTCACTTTCACCCGATTCAAAATAATTTAAAATCGGTGAAAATAGTTTTCTTAATGCAGGTTTCATCTGTGTACTCTTTTTAAATAGATGGTTAATTTTATAGTGATTCACTATAAAAGTCAGATCGATAACATAAAACCAGGGACCCAGATGTATTAGCGACAAGAATAAATCCAATTTAGACCGTAGCTATTTTGTTCTTATTTCCATTTCTTTAGCCTGCCAAATTATGTATGTCTATTTTCATGATCAAGTATTTACGTTTTATCTCATAATGCTATGTATTCTTAAATTTTGACCTTTAATACTCCATTAAAAAAGCGCAATTGCCAAGCAAGGCATGAAAGTATTGCAGACATTATGGACTGTGGACTGCCTGAATATAATCGAAAAGTAACTACAAGGCAGTATTTATTTTGGCGCTTGGATCTCTTCTGATATAATTATTATTTTTCCCTTACCTCCCCACCAACTCTAACTATAGGTGTATAAATAATGGGCTTAGTCCCTACAGAAAAACAAAATACTCGCTTTCTTTTATTGGAAGGAGTAGATAAAAACGCAGTCAAGATCCTTGAAAATGCTGGTTATTCGAATATTGAATATATTTCACATGCACTTGATGAAGACGCTTTAATCGAAAAAATTAAAGGTGTCCGCTTTATCGGTGTTCGTTCACGTACACAAATAACACAGAAAGTAATAGATGCTGCAGACCGCCTTGCGGGTATTGGTTGTTTTTGTATTGGAACCAACCAAGTTGATCTACAAGCAGCTAAAATGAAAGGTATTCCTGTTTTCAATGCACCCTATTCAAATACCCGCTCAGTTGCAGAATTGGTCATTGGTCAACTTATATTACTGTTACGTGGCATACCAGAAAAGAATCACAGCGTTCATAATGGTCGCTGGCCCAAAAGTGCCGCAGCATCATACGAAGCACGAGGAAAAACACTAGGTATAGTTGGCTACGGTAATATCGGTTCACAATTATCAGTGTTAGCTGAAAGCTTAGGTATGAATGTTATTTATTATGACGTGACCACAAAATTACCACTAGGTAATGCTAACCAAGTCGCCACGATGCAAGACTTGTTAAACCAATCTGATGTTGTATCATTACATGTACCGGACCTACCTTCTACACATAACATGATGACCAAAACAGAATTTGATCAGATGAAAGGGGGTGCTATTTTCATTAATGCTGCTAGAGGTAGTTGCGTTAAAATTGAAGACTTAGCGCAAGCGATTAAGGATAAAAAACTAGCAGGCGCCGCTATTGATGTGTTCCCAACAGAGCCTAAATCAAACAAAGAGCCTTTAGATTCACCTCTTCGTGGTTACCCGAATGTAATTTTAACGCCACATGTTGGCGGTTCAACTATTGAAGCACAAGAAAATATTGGCTCGGAGGTGGCTGAGAAGTTTGTACAGTTTGCAAGTCAAGGAAGCACTGTTTCTGCGGTTAACTTCCCTGGTATCGCTGTTCAGCACCAGCCTAACACGCATCGATTATTGCATATCCATCATAATGTACCAGGTGTTTTATCTAGTATTAACCTGTTATTTGCCGAACATAAGATCAATATATTAGCTCAAAATATGATGACACGTGATGAAATTGGTTATCTAATCTTCGATGTTGCTGAATTTAATTCTGAGTTAGCACTTGAAATCTTAAATAGTGTTGAAGGTACGATTAGGTTACGCGTTCTGTACTAAATTAGCTTTGCTCAATGAATACAACATAAAAAGCCGCTTATTCATTTCATCATAGAATAAGCGGCTTTTTTATGGGCTACCGATGAGGTTTAGTCTCTAACCAGTTTTTTAATTTACTGGTTTTGCCAATGCCAGGATTAAAAGAGTTGGTAGGATCAAGTTTACGATAAAAATTATTGAGTGCTGGCTTGGCTATATACTCATGACCTACATTATGTTCTGCAGGGTACTCCGCACCTCGTGCATCAAACGAAGTCAAAATTTGTTGTTTTAGCTTCTTCGCATCCACCCCTTTTTTCAACACATAGTTCTGATGCAAAACATGACAGAATAAATGTCCGTAGTAGAATTTATCTAAAATCAAATCATCAATTTCTGCTGGCAGTTGCTCAAACCATTCTGCTTCATTGCGTCGTAATGCGATATCAACCGTCATTATTGCGCCCACTTTATTACGCTTTATTGCGTGATAACGGCCAATCGCACCGCCTGCTACAAAGCGATGCAAGATCGCTTTCCCACCTTCTTCTGGCGTGCATTCAAAATAGTTACCTTCTTGCTTGTCAAAAAAGGTTTTAAGGTATGCACCTGCTTCTTCAATACCCTCACCACTCATCTCCAAAATCCAATGATGTTGATACTGTTGGTAATACTCTTCCATGCGTTTTGGCAAGTGATTAGGCCAGAAATAGCTTAGCGCTTGCATGATGCGATCAGACATTTTATTAGGTAAAAATGTTAATTTGTCGGCAATGCGATCTACCGTTCTTTTTAAATTGAACAATTTAGGGATGTATTTTGAACCTAGCTTCTCAATCACTAAAAATGTATCTTTACCGTACTTTTTACTCACGGCATAGCAGTCACGATGCATATACTCACCGGACACGGGTAAAGTCTTAAAGCTAGATAAAATATCGCGGCGCATGATAGCCAAAACCTTCGCATCATTAGTACCGACGTAGAAGACCTGTTGCTTCACAATTGGATAGGTATCTAAACGTACCGCAAATACAGCAACTTTCCCTGCACAGCCAGCAGATTCATACAAGCGACGACCATCGTTATTAAACCGTGCAGGTGTATCAGCATCAATTTCTCGCACTCGCTCGTGATACTCATTATCTGATGCCCGTTTTTCTGGATATAAATTATCAGTATCGTTGTAGCGTTGTGTCTCTAGATTAGTCAGGATTTCTTCAGGTGTATGACCTAAATCTATGCCTAAGTTATTAACTAATTCGAGTTCACCATTTTCAAGCACTTGAGCAAACAAGGATAATTCTGTGTAGGCGGGTCCTCTTTGAACTAATGCCCCGCCTGAGTTATTGCATACACCCCCCACTATAGATGCACCAATACAAGAAGAACCAATAACTGAGTGCGGTTCACGCCCATATGGTGCTAACGTTTCTTCAAGGCCAAATAGGGTGCTTCCTGGAAAGCCTATAATCTGACGTGCATCATCAAGCAAATGGATTTGTTCAAGACGCATTGTATTAATAATGACAAGGGGTCGATCATACTCATTGCCATCGGGAGTCGAACCTCCGGTTAACCCCGTATTTGCAGCCTGCATAATAATTGCGGCGTCCGCTTTCAGGCACAATTGTAATGCCTGCCATATTTCCAACAATGTTCCCGGCTTAATCACCGCTAAAGCATCGCCGCCGCCAAACCGAAAACCTTGGCTGTAAGGCTGAATTTTCACATTATCAGTAAGCGTATAATTATTACCCACTACTCCTCTAAGCTGATTAATGAAGTCTTTTGGGGATATATGAGCTGCCATTTTATATTCTTTAGATTGTGTGAGTATTGTTGAAAATTATACGCTTATTTCTTGACGCCGAGGAAGCACAAAGGACTCGTTTTTGATCTAGGGTCACCTGCTGCTACACGGTTTAAGCGATATAATTAGTGACGTTCAGGCCAATAGTTTTCCTGTGCGACTTGACCTTGACGATGTGCCGGATGAGCTGAGTTAGCAATATTTTAGATACTAAACTAACCCACTCAATACTGGAACCATTTTATCATAGTAATTTATTAGCTTGAGGACGTTTTAAAGATCGAAGCCTGGATCTAAGGCGATACGACTGGCTATCAGCTTATCAACAAATATAAGCTTTAATGTAGCAGCCCCTCAATGTTTAACTATCTGAAGTTTCGTGAGGATGGGGCAGACTCTGACCCTGTTGGTTTTATGTGATATGCTTAAATAATAACGGCATAATGTGCTAGCTCTATACAGTCATTTACCATTAAAATCACACAAGACAACATCACTAAAATTTTTAGGAGAGAGTATGAAGCTGGAATCATTAGCCCTGCACCATGGCTACACGTCAGAAGAAACCACTAAGGCCGCAGCTGTTCCAATTTATCAAACCACATCTTTTACCTTTGATGATACCCAACATGGTGCCGATCTATTTGATTTAAAAGTACCTGGTAATATCTACACTCGTATTATGAATCCAACAACTGACGTATTAGAACAACGTGTGGCTGCAATGGAAGGGGGTATTGCCGGCTTAGCGGTGGCCTCAGGCATGGCTGCGATTACTTACGCAGTTCAATGTATCTGTTCGACGGGTGATAACATTCTAAGTACCACCCAGCTCTATGGCGGCACATACAATTTATTTGCTCATGCCTTACCACGTCAAGGCATCGAAACGCGGATGATGTCACATGATGATTTCGACGGTTTTGAAAACGCGATTGATGATAAAACCAAATTGATTTTCTGTGAATCGATTGGTAACCCAGCCGGTAATATTGTTGATATTGAAAAGTTGGCTGAAATTGCCCATCGTCATGGTATTCCACTCATTGTCGATAACACAGTAGCGACACCGTTTTTATGCCGACCTTTTGAATTTGGTGCTGATATCGTTGTGCATTCTCTGACTAAATACATTGGTGGTCATGGTACCTCGATGGGCGGTATGATAGTCGACTCAGGTAAATTCGATTGGGTTGCTAATAAAGCACGTTTCCCAGTATTAAATGAACCTGATCCTGCTTATCACGGTGTTGTTTATACCGAAGCATTAGGTGCTGCTGCCTATATTGGACGTTGTCGTGTTGGCCCATTACGGAATACCGGTGCTGCTATTTCACCAATGAACTCATTCCAAATTTTACAAGGCTTAGAAACACTTGGCCTACGTATGGAAAGACATTGTGAGAATACTGAAATATTGGCTGATTACTTGCAAAATCACCCTAAGATAAATTGGGTCAATTATGCTGCATTGCCAGATAGCCCATACAATGAAGTATGTCAAAAAATCACTCAAGGTAAAGCATCAGGCATAGTTAGTTTTGGTATTAATGGTGGTATTGAAGCAGGCACTCAATTCATCGATGCATTAGAAATGATCCTTCGACTGGTCAATATTGGCGATGCAAAATCATTAGCCTGTCATCCCGCATCAACAACCCATCGTCAACTCAATGAAGAAGAGCTTAATAAGGCAGGCGTAAGTTCTGACTTAATACGAATCTCAGTAGGCATTGAAAATATTGGTGACATCATTGCTGATGTGAGCCAAGCGCTGGATAAAGTAACCGTTTAATATCTCAAATTATCAAACTAAAAAGCCCTGTTTATCAGGGCTTTTTTATATGTTTGCAGCTATGAACAAT
>JBLIKM010000094.1:0-6797 GCA_047636295.1 Methylophagaceae bacterium | reverse complement strand
ACCCACTAATTGACTCAATCTTTGCGCCGTATTTTTGACCGATACCGATCGATCTTGCAGAGTACCGATCGAGCTATACATTTGTTCTGCCGATATGCCAACATGGCGTGCGGTATCACCATGGCGTTGACTATTTTGATCAAGCTGTTTGATGGTGGAGAACATTTGTTCAACTAGATTATGTAAATAGGTGTTTTCTGATGATGCTTCTTCAGTCATTTTTAGACTGCGGTCGACATTTTGAACGCCTGTTTCCATAAAGATAACTGCAGATTGTGTTTCTTGTTGAATGCCCTCAATCATCTCTTGAATTTCACTAGCAGAAACAGAGGTGCGTAATGCTAATCCACGAACTTCATCGGCAACGACCGAGAATCCTCGACCATGTTCACCTGCTCTCGCTGCTTCGATGGCAGCATTCAGTGCTAATAGATTAGTTTGATTAGTGATTTCGGTAATAACACCAATAATTTTACCGACTTCAACGGTACGATTATTTAGTGATTGTACTGTTTTAGCTGACGTTTCGACGATATCTCGTATATCCTGAGTACCAGAACGTACTGCTTCAAATTGTTCGCGAGCTTCTCGTACGACATTGTCCATGGCTTCTTTTAATGCTTCAGCTGTTGTAGACGCCTGACTAATTTCAACTAATTGTTGTTCTAGTAAGGATAACATTTCCTTAATGGCATCCGACACTTCAGCCGAAACTTGGTAGGCTTCCTTATTAGTATCAAGCATGGCCTGATTGGTTTGTTTTACATTGCTACTCGTTGCAATGACTTGTCCGACAATGCCATCAAGACTATCGATGAAACTATTAATCCAGCGTGCCATATCACCAGTTTCATCTGCTACTATTTGTTCTTGGGCTATCCGTTGTCTCAGGTTACCTTCACCTTCGGCAATAGTTCGTATTACTTCGGTCATCTCATCAAGACGTATTGCTAAACGGTTGGTACTTAACTTAGGAAAGATAAAGGTTGTAATGACAATCATCATCATCGAAAAGCCATTAATTGCAAGTGGAGATAGTGAGGTGAAATAATTTAGACTGGTGTTGATGGCAAGAATAGCAGTCGTTGCTAGTAAAAAACCCTTCATGAGGCCAAGATTAATCGAGCGGCGGCGATAGACTTCTTCTAAGTCACCTTCACACATCATTCCCCAACGATCAGGCGAACCTTTTAGTTGAAAGGTGACACCCTTGCCAATAACTGGAATATGTCGGTAATCAGAATAACCAGGATAGGTTATAAATAGGTTTTCTCCATTACGAATGGTTTCTCGAACGCCAGGGTGAAGCTGTCCTGTCGCTGGATCAGTAAAACGTAATTCTAGTTCGGTATGGCGATTGACTTTAACGATGCCCCAATGTGTGTGAATGCCGCTTTTTAAATTTTCGCCATGTGAGAATGTATTATCTTCAAAACGTGAGCGTGATAAGGCGGTGCCTTGTTGAATGCGATTGTCAAAATTAGAATCAACCATAAAAATATAGTTGTCACCAGACTCAGTGTAAATGTGTCCTGCTTCGCGTTGAATCAGATCACCTAGTACGTCATTAGGTACTCGGCCACAAACAGCACCATAAAAAATACCATTATGTTCGAGCGGCTGATAAAACATCAAGGTGACTTCATCATGAAACTTGGAGCTAGAGCGGCCTATTTTCAATGTCATCTGATCAATATAAGGGCCATGTAAAAACGGTTTTCTGATACCTTGTGTAACTGCCGCCGTCGCTAAATTATTAAGTCCAATATGTTCATTAAACGTCGAGCTAATGACGTCACCATGCATATTGATTACAAAAAGTTCAGAAAAATCTGCTGCCGAGGCTAAGCGCTCATTTAACCAGACCAGGTCGACCACTGGAAAGCTCGTTGAAATGTGTTTAGCAATAAATTCTAATTGCTCCCACTGACTACCTACCCATTGATTTAGAATTTTTACTCGGGTAGCTGCAATACCTTCAAAGGTTTGTTCTACAGGACTATATATATGACGATTTAGGAAGCATGATTTGTACATGGCCAGCTTTCCAGTTTGACCAAACCAAGGCAGCCATTTCTTCTCTTTAAGGCTGAGATTCATTGATGAACTTTTAAGTGCAATCATGAGTTTGATTCTCTTTGTTAAGTTTAAACAGGAAAATTAAACAAAAAGAAGTTTGCAATTGCTAAGCCATAGTTATTAAGCTGAATTTAATCAGCTACTTAATGTTTTTATAGTTGCGTTCCAGCTGATTTATTGAACCTCGAATGGTGCGTGTTTTGCTTTATTTGGATAAAAGGGCACGAATTAAGTGCATGTCTTGGGCTGTAGCGCTATTTTCCACAACCCTAGACAATAATAATTATGGCCAAAATTGCGTTTCGAGACAATTATGTTTACAACGTATTTAATGTGTTGAGTACATCGGCGATATGTTCTTTTACTTTTACATTACGCCACTCATGAATCAGTACACCATCAGTATTGATTAGAAAGGTGCTGCGCACAATGCCCATATATTCGCGACCGTAATTTTTTTTCAAATGTAAAACATCAAAAATCTGGCAGGCAGTCTCCTGAGCATCTGACAATAATTCAAATGGGAATTGTTGTTTAGTTTTGAAGTTCTCATGTACACGAATACTGTCGCGAGAGACGCCAAAAATAAGTGTGTTATGTGCTGAAAATTCGTCGATATGGTCTCGAAACTGTTGACCTTCTAATGTACAGCCTGGTGTATTGTCCTTAGGGTAAAAATAGATAATGATATTTTTACCTCTATGTTCAGATAATCGAAAAACAGTTTCACCGGTGCTGGCTAGTTCAAAGTCCGGCACGGCTTGGTCAATTTGTACGCTGCTCATGGAATATTTCCTATTTAGATTTTGGTCAACGGTTTAAATATACCTCATACAAGTGTTGAGTAGCTTATCAACGGTATAGCTTGTGATATTCGCTTCTTGTCATCTTGTAGCGGGCAAAGTAACATGGCGGTTTAATTTTTGGAGTCTTACGATCATGTTTAGCGGCAGTATGGTAGCACTGGTCACACCCATGCGAGAAGATGGTTCCTTGGATAGTGACTGCCTGAATAATTTGATTGAGTTCCATATAAGTCATGGTACTAAGGCGATCGTCGCCGTAGGTACGACGGGTGAATCTGCTACGCTGACGGTTAAAGAACATTGCGCTGTAATAAAACAAGTTGTCTCGCAAGTTAACGGTCGTATTTCAGTTATTGCTGGTACGGGTGCAAACTCAACAAGAGAGGCAATAGAGTTAACGCAGTACGCAAAGGACTTAGGTGTTGATGCCGTGTTGTTGGTGACACCGTATTATAATAGGCCGACTCAAGAAGGCTTGTATTTGCATTATAAAGCTATTGCTGAAGCAGTGAATATACCTCAAATCCTATATAATGTGCCTAGTCGAACAGCCTGTGACTTATTACCTGAAACTGTTGCTCGTCTGGCTAATATTAAAAATATTATTGGCATAAAAGAAGCAACAGGCGATGTATCACGGGTTACGCAGATAAAAGCATTATGTGGCGATACATTGGAACTTTACACCGGTGAAGATTCCAATATAGTCGATTTTATACTGGCCGGTGGTCAAGGTGTGATTTCTGTTACTGCGAACGTTGCCCCCGTACTGGTGCAAGCTATGTGTGCCGCAGCACTTTCTGGTGATGAAGACGGTGCAAGAGAAATAAATAAGCAAATGGCCTTATTGAATAAAGCATTATTTGTAGAAGCGAATCCTATTCCGGTCAAATGGGCTTTAACAGAAATGGGTTTGATCCCAAAAGGTATTCGTTTGCCTATGACCTTACTGTCAGAAAAATATCATCAGTCGGTGCGTGAAGCACTAATGGCTGCCAGTTTGTTAAACTAAATTTAAAGTGAACTTAACTACATGAAAGCTAACCGTTTAAAATATCTCTCTCTAGCTGTACTATTGGCTATGACCGTCAGTGGCTGTGGTGCTTTTTCATCTTTAGATGAAGTAATACCTGATAATTCTAAAAAATATCGTAAAGCCGACACCATGCCACCGCTTGATGTGCCTCCTGATTTAAGCAGCACTCGCATCAATGATAATATTGCGGCTAGTCAAAACAGCTCAGCTACCTATTCTGAGTTTGAAGAAGCGGCGAATAACCCTCTGGCTTCTAAATATAATATTTCGCCAGAAACTAAACCGGCTTTATCTGGTGAAGGTAGCAAGCGTCATTTGATTGTACCCGGAAACCGTCAAGTAGTCTGGTCTCAAGTCTTGGATTTCTGGGTACAAAAGAATATTGAGATTACACGTAAAGACGCCCGTATCGGCTTAATGGACACTGAAAAAACTGCCGATGATTATGCTTATAGAGTCAGAATGGAACGTGGTGATACATCAAAAACATCAACTGTATACGTCAGTGCCACGTCCGGTGAAGATAATGTAGCAAAAAATGAAGCGATGTTACGTCAGTTAGCTGATTTCTTGGGTGTGTTATATCAAGAACAACAAGCCAAAATAGAAGCCGTAAAACAAAGTTCACCACAAACGGCTACTGTTAAAACGCAGTTAATGGATGATGTGGATGCTCAGAAAGCATTGCTGGTTGAGCAAGATTTTTCTGATGTATGGGACCGTGTAGGCCGTGTTTTGGACAGTAAAGGTTTTGCTGTTGAAGATCGCGACCGTTCACGTGGCACATACTTCGTTCGTTACCTTGACCCACTGAATGAAGGTCAAGATGAAGAACCAGGCATCCTTAGTAAATTGGCTTTTTGGAAAGATGATGCTGAAAAAACACCCGCTGAATTTTATTACATTAAATTGATCTCTGATGCCGCAAAAACTAAAATTGTTATTTTAGACGCAGAACAAGTTAGAACATCGTCAGATACTGCTCAACGTTTATTAACGTTAATGCAGGAGCAATTGTCACAATAATGCGTTTTGCTTCGCTAGGTAGCGGGAGTAAAGGTAACGGAACATTGATTTCACACGGAAAAACCACCTTACTTGTTGATTGTGGTTTTTCCGCTCGTGAAACCGAAAAACGCTTGCAACGTTTGGCTATGACTGCTGAACAGTTAACGGCTATTGTTATTACGCATGAACATGCAGATCATATTAATGGTGTTCGTGTATTAGCCAGAAAATATAACATCCCTGTTTATGCTACTGCAGGTACGGCAGGCTGTATGGCGGCTGACTTGGTTCACTTAATAACTGAATTTAGTTGTCACGAACAGTTTCAAATTGATGATATTGATGTTTTACCCTTTCCGGTACCGCATGATGCACGTGAACCGAGTCAATTTGTCTTTACAAATGGCCAACATCGCGTGGGTTTACTGACCGATGTTGGCATGACGACACCGATTATTGAACAAGCGTTATCAGCATGTGATGCCTTATTGTTAGAAGCAAATCATGATATGGAGATGCTCGACGATAGCGTATATCCTGATCATTTAAAAAACCGTGTCTCTGGACGATTAGGGCATCTAAATAATGTGCAATCAGCTAAAATATTAGAAAAAATAGATACATCGCGTCTGCAACATATTGTTGCTATGCATTTAAGTGAAAAAAATAATTCGCCAAATATTGTGACTCCATTATTTGCACAAGCATTAAACTGTGATCAAAGCTGGATTGGCATAGCCGATCAAGAGATCGGTTTTGACTGGCGTGAAACAATTAATAATTAGAGAATTAATTATGGAAAAAAAACAAGAATTATATGCCGGTAAAGCAAAAAGTGTTTTTGCTACCGATAATGAAGATTATGTCGTTTTAAGCTTTCGTGATGATACTTCTGCTTTTGATGGTGAACGCGTTGAGCAATTGAGCCGAAAAGGTGAAGTTAATAATAAATTTAATGCATTTATTATGGAATATCTTGCCAAAGCGGGTATTCCAACGCATTTCGAAAAGCTGCTCAATGCCACTGAATCTCTCGTTAAAAACATGAATATGATGCCCGTTGAGTGTGTCGTTCGAAATGTTGCTTCTGGCAGCTTAGTGCGCCGCCTAGGTGTCGAAGATGGCATTGAATTAAGCCCACCGATATTCGAATTTTTTCTGAAAAATGATGCCTTACATGATCCAATGATCAATGAGTTCCACATTGAAACATTCGGCTTGGCCTCAGCTGAATCTGTTATTAAAATGAAAGAGTTAACGTTTAAAGTTAATACTGAATTGAAGTCTTTATTTGCCGATGCAGGTTTGATTTTAGTGGATTACAAACTTGAATTTGGTTTGTTCAAAGGTGAAGTTATCTTAGGTGATGAATTCAGTCCAGATGGTTGCCGTCTATGGGATGCTAAAACGCGTGAAAAATTAGATAAAGATCGTTTCCGCCAAGGTTTAGGTGGTGTGATTGAAGCGTATGAAGAAGTGGCTCGGCGGATTGGTGTTACTTTGTAATATCAGCTGAATTTGAATAAAAAAATACCCGCATTTAGCGGGTATTTTTTTGTCTTTAGGCCATAACTTTCCACTTAATTATTTCACCTGCTCGCATAGCAACAAGTGGTTGATCACCTAATGGATACGTCTTCGGTACCGACCATGATTCTTTTTTTAAGGTAATGGTGGCTGTATTACGTGGTAATTGATAAAAGTCTGCACCGAAATGACTGGCAAAACCTTCCAACTTATCAAGCGCATTCGCCGCTTCAAATACTTCGGTATACAATTCAATTGCGGCATGACTGCTATAAATACCCGCACAACCACAAGTATTTTCTTTTAAATTTTGTGCATGAGGCGCGCTGTCTGTACCAAGG
>JBLIKM010000093.1:0-6824 GCA_047636295.1 Methylophagaceae bacterium | reverse complement strand
CCAGATGAATGATTGTCCTCGACAGAACCCGGCTTATCGACCACCTCAATTTTTATATAAACTGTTAATATTAAACAGTAATTATCTTGATTGCGCTCTTACCATTGGGTGTACTACACAAGATGCACCACAAATATCTACACCGTCGTGGCAATACTTATCATTTCCACTGGCGCATACCTTCTGATTTACGATTAATATTTGGCATCATCGAACTGACCAGTTCACTCCATACATTAGATTATTTGCGGGATATAGTGAGGGCGGGATTTTAAGTGTTTAATTTTGTTGAGTATATTTACTTTTTAGGTGTTTATGGACTCACTAATTAAATGTTCATTTAATGTCCCTTGTATAAATATCACGTCTTAATTAAATCCTGACTAAACTCGACGTTGCTTCATTAATAGTCATCATCCGCTAGTAATGTTTTTTATCTATAGGTTCTCTGCCCACTTTAACGAATAGTTATAAGTTTATGTTGGCATTAAAAATAGCGTCAACATCTAGAATCTACATTAACTTACGATGCCAGTTTTATGATAAAAAAGTAGTCCTTCGTTCTTGCCTTATTGTTATCTCCCCCACTATTACAAAACAACGCTAAGTCATTGTGTTAAAAAGAGGATTTAGGACATTATCCTGCTTGACATGCTCTATGTTCACTCATATAGTGTCCCTAAGTGGGTAATTGTGGGTCAATGTGGATCAAATTAATTGAGGATGACAAGTGTTTCGAGGCGTAGCGACATTTAATCTAGATGCAAAAGGACGGATGGCCATTCCAGCCAAGTTCCGTAAGCATCTTGACGTGTGTTGTGAAGGTCGCCTTGTGGTGACAATTGACCATTCTGACCATTGTTTACAATTATATCCCTTGCCTGAATGGGAAGGGGTTGAGCAAAAACTATCTGAATTGCCGAGTTTAAATCCTCAAGTACGACGTTTAAAACGGATGTTGTTAGGTTATGCCACAGAATGTGAAATGGATAACAACGGCCGTATTTTACTGCCTGCGAAGCTACGAGAATTTGCCGGTTTGAATAAAAGTATGGTGATGATTGGCCAAGGGAATAAGTTTGAATTGTGGGATGAACAGGCGTGGAATGCATTAATGGATGAGTGTTTAGAAGAAAATTTTGATGGTATTTTGCCAGTTGAATTAGAAAGTCTCTCAATTTAAGGCGCACTTATGACGGTTAGTCGTTCGGAACATCTACCGGTTTTATTAAATGAGGCTGTGGCAGCTTTAGCAATTAAAGCGGATGGAATCTATGTGGATGGAACCTTTGGTCGTGGAGGTCATGCACGTCAAATATTGATGCAATTATCTGATGATGGACAATTACTCGGTTTAGATAAAGATCCAGAAGCGATAGCCGTAGGGCAAGCGTTAGCAAAAGTTGATCCACGTTTTAGTATTGAACAGTGTTCATTTTCTGAGTTAGCAACGGCAGCACAGGGCCATCTATGGCAAGGTAAAATTGATGGTGTTTTGTTAGATATTGGTGTGTCATCACCTCAGCTTGATGAGGCTGGTCGTGGTTTTAGTTTTCAAAAAGATGGTCCATTGGATATGCGAATGAACCCAGATGCGGGGATCAGTGCTGCAGAGTGGTTAGCGACTGCTGAAATGGAAGATATTGCTCATGTGATTAAAACTTTGGGTGAAGAACGATTTGGCACACGGATTGCTCGCGCGATAGTTGAAACACGTGGTATATCACCAATCACTACCACAAAGCAGTTGGCAGAATTAGTCGACAAAGCCAGCCCTTTTCGTGAAAAACATAAACATCCCGCAACACGAACCTTTCAGGCAATACGCATCTATATCAATAATGAATTAGGTGATTTGACTACTGGTTTAGAACAAGCATTAGATGTACTTGCTATCGGTGGGCGCTTAGCAGTAATTAGTTTCCACTCATTAGAAGACCGCATCGTAAAACGTTATTTCCGTGACCAAGCAAAAGGCGATGATTTACCCTCATATTTCCCTATACGTGCTGATGAGCTTAATCCGCGTATTAAGTTGATTGGTAAGGCTATCAAGGCGGGCAGAGATGAATTAGCGGTTAATCCGCGAGCACGAAGTGCGGTGTTGCGTATCGTCGAGAAGTTGATCTAATGCTGTTTGATAGATTAGAACCTTTACGCATTGAATTGCCATTATTGGTGATCGTTATTGCAGTGATTATTACTGCGGTAGGCGTTGTTTATAGCAAACATCTAGGTCGGATAGAATTTGTAGCGCTACAAAAATTGGAGCAAAGGCGGGATCATCTCAATGAGGAATGGGGCCGTTTGCTGTTAGAGGAAAGCACCTGGGCCAGTCCAGCAAGAATTAAACAACAAGCGGAACGCCGCTTAGAAATGATTGCGCCAACAACGGATATGACTGTGGTTATTAAACCATGAGTCGTCGAGCTAAAATCGTTACTCAAGTTGGTTCTTGGCGGCTAAATTTGGTTCGCCTAGTCTTTATTTGTCTAGTCCTAGGACTCGCTTGGCGTTTGACCGATATTCAGGTGCTTAATACCGAGTTTTTACGTGGGCAGGGTGATGCACGCCATCTTCGTGATGTGACTGTCTCAGCACATCGGGGCATGATACTTGACCGACATGACGAACCACTTGCGATTAGTACGCCCGTTGATTCGGTATGGCTTAATCCACAAGAAGTAATGATTGATGATGCAAAACTAGCAGAGCTTGCTCAGTTGTTAGCGATACATATCAGTGCCGTTAAGAAAAAAATTACTGCCCATAAGTCACGTGAATTTATCTATTTAAAAAGGCGCATATCACCAGAGCTGGCGGATAAAGTGAAGAAGCTTAATATTACTGGCGTTGCGTTACAGCGAGAATATAAACGGTATTACCCAGCAGGTGAAGTTACAGCCCATTTGATTGGATTTACCAATGTAGATGACAAGGGGCAGGAAGGTTTAGAGTTAACCTATAATGAGAATTTAAAAGGCGTATCAGGTTTAAAACGCATGATGCGTGATAGATATGGTCGTTATGTGGGTGGTGGTGAACAACTAAAAGCGAGTAAGGCAGGCGAAGATATTCGATTGAGTATTGATTTACGTCTGCAATATTTAAGTTATCAAGCACTTAAGTCGGCGGTCAATAAATATCATGCACACTCTGGTTCTGCCGTAATTCTAGATATAGCAACAGGTGAAGTATTAGCAATGGTTAACCAACCTGCCTTTAACCCGAATAATCGTCGAGGTTTAAGTGCCAGTGATTATCGTAATCGTGCCGTTATTGATTTGTTTGAACCGGGTTCAACCGTTAAACCCTTTACGGTAGCTACTAGCCTAAAATCAGGAAAATTTACAGAAGCATCAATAATTGATACCAACCCAGGGTACTTTAACGCGGGTGGCCATACCATAAGAGATCATCATAATTTAGGTGAAATTAACTTGGCGACGCTGATACAAAAATCTAGCAACGTGGGTGCAAGTAAAGTCGCTTTAGCGTTAGAACCTGAAGAACTATGGCAAGGCTATTCTTCATTCGGACTAGGTCAACCTACAGGCGCTTATTTCCCCGGTGAGGCGATGGGAAGCTTGCCTAATCTTCAAACATGGGGCGCATTTGATCGAGCAACCTTGGCATTTGGTTATGGTCTAGCAACGTCAACCTTGCAGTTGGCGCGCGCTTATATGGTGCTCGCCAATGGCGGAATTCTACGACCAGTGAGTTTGATGAAAACGGATAATTTACCGGCAGGACGTCGCGTATTTTCCAGTGACACTACGAAACAAATACTGGGCATGATGGAAGCAGTTGCTTTGCCGGGTGGTACTGCTCAGAAAGCCGCAGTGGAAAATTATAAAGTAGCAGGCAAAACAGGTACTGCTAAAAAAGCATCAAGAGGTGGCTATTCAGATGCAAAATATGTATCAGTATTTGCTGGAGTAATTCCTGCCAGTAAGCCTCGATTAGCAATGGTGGTGATGGTTGACGAACCACAAGGCAGCGTTTATTACGGTGGATTAGTGGCTGCACCGGTATTTTCAGAAGTGATGACAGGCGCCATGCGTTTGCTCAATATTGATCCAGATAATTTACCCGCGTCACGGATGTTGGTGGCGCAGCAATGATAATAACAAATAAACATTCTTTATCCATGTTGTTGGCAGGTATGTTTGCTGACCCTTCCGTGCTCACCGAGCTAAACGTGACAGGATTGACTTTAGATAGCCGACAGGTACAAAGCGACAATTTATTTGTTTCATTATCAGTAAATAACGAACAACGTACTCTATATATAAAGCAAGCACTTACATTGGGTGCGAACGTCGTGTTGTTTGATGCTAATCACGTGCTGACTGAGCAAGAATCTGCCGCTTTAGTTTACGCAAATGTTAAGGCCTACCCAATTAAAAAATTGGCCGATAAAGTGGGGGAAATAGCTGCCCGTTTTTATGGCCATCCATCATTAGCAATGACGGTGATCGCGGTGACTGGCACCAATGGTAAAACGTCGGTGAGTCAGTTTATTGGCCAAAGTTTAGAGTTTTTAGGACTACCCTGTGGCGTTATTGGCACCTTAGGTGTGGGGCGACTTAATAATTTACAGTCGAGTGGTATGACCACGCCGGATCCTATTAGCTTGCAAGCGGCATTAGCTGATTTATGTCAGCAAGCAATTAAGTTTGTAATAATAGAAGCATCATCACATGCGCTTGAACAAGGTCGCTTGAATAGTGTTGATGTCGATGTGGCAGTGCTAACAAATTTAAGTCGTGATCATCTGGATTACCATCAAGATATGGCCAGTTATGCTGCTGCAAAACAGCGCTTATTCGAGATGGATAACATTAAAACTGCGGTGATAAATAGTGATGATGACTTTGGGAAGTTACTGCTTACACGTTTGGTGGCAAAGAATGACCTGGCTTTCATGACATATAGTAGTTTAGGTCAAGACGCCGTGACACTAAAAGCACAAACAATTCAGGCAACGGGTGATGGATTAAACTTTGACTTGGTGGGTGAGTCATCTTCTTCCTATATTCAGAGTAGTATATTAGGCCGGTTTAATGTCGATAACCTATTGGCTACAGCAGCGAGTCTCTTAGCGATTAATGTGTCATTTGATGATGTGGCAAAAGCCTTGGTCCAGTGCCACTCAGTTGATGGCCGTATGCAATCTTATGGCGGCAAACAACAGCCAAATCTTGTTATAGATTTTGCCCATACTCCTGATGCATTAGAGCAAGCATTAAAATCCTTACGCGTTCACCTAACGAATAATGGTCAGATATGGTGTGTTTTTGGCTGTGGCGGTGACCGTGATGTGGGTAAACGAGCTGTGATGGGCCAGATAGCTGAACTTTATGCCGATAAGATCGTGTTAACCGACGATAACCCGCGTAGTGAAAGGCCTGCAGCGATTGTGCACGATATTTTATCTGGGATTAAACAACCGCAAAATGTGCATATTGAGCATGATCGCCAGCAAGCGATTGTTTACGTGGTCAGCCTTGCTAAAGCAGAAGACATCGTCTTGATCGCAGGAAAAGGCCATGAGCAATATCAAGAAGTTGCTGGTATAAAACAGCCGTTTAGTGACGCTGTGGTTGTTAAACATATTTTGCTTGCTGACAATGATGCCAATCAATCGTTACTGAGGACTAAATTGTGAGTCTTCCGATATATTTATCTCAAATTGCAGCTGCTTTAGCTTGTGAGGCTCCCGCTGTCGATGTTGTCATAACAGGTACTGCAATTGATAGTCGAAAAATACTACTAGGTTCATTGTTTGTTGCGATTGCTGGTGAGCATGTCGATGGCCATGACTATATTGCCGCGGCAAGGCAAGCAGGTGCAAGTGCTGCACTGGTATCGGTAAGACAAGTTGATCCTTTGCCACAATTAGTGGTGAGTGATGTGGTGCAAGCATTTGGCATTTTAGCGAAATTTTGGCGACAACAATGTGATGCGAAGGTTATTGCAATAACCGGTAGCAATGGCAAAACCACAGTCAAAGAAATGATTGCAGCTATATTACGTCAATGTGGTTCGGTTATCGCTACACAGGGTAATTTGAATAATGAATTGGGTGTGCCACTCACATTAACTCGTATAAATGCCTTGACTGATTATGCGGTAATAGAAATGGGCGCGAATCATCGAGGTGAAATCTTACGTCTAGTTGAGATGGCTCAGCCACAATTTTCAATGATTAATAATGTCGCCGCAGCTCACTTAGAAGGCTTTGGCGATTTGATGGGCGTAGCAAAAGCAAAAGCAGAAATATTTTTCGGTTTAGCCGATGATGGTGTAGGTGTATTTAATGCCGATATGGCTTTTGTTAATGAATGGAAACAGGTGCTTACTAACAGAAAAAGTCTAAGTTTTGCTTTAGATAATAATGCAGATATCACAGCAAAAGACTTACAGCTTGATACTCATTCGAGTCACTTTATGGTTGAAATTGCAGGCGAGTATCACTACATCAACGTGCCATTACCTGGGATGCATAATGTTGCTAATGCACTTGCTGCGATAACTATTACGCATGCGATGGCTATTCCTGCTGAAGCGATGGTTAAAGGTTTGGCAACCATAGCTGCCGTGCCACATAGATTGCAATTACGTAAGGGGATCAATCAGTCTCAATTAATTGATGATAGTTACAACGCTAACCCTGGTTCATACCAACAGGCTTTAGCAAGCTTAGCGACATTTTCCGGTAAACACTGGTTAGTGTTAGGTGACTTTGGTGAATTGGGTGCGGATAGTGAACGCTTACATTCTCAAATGGGCAAAGATGCAAAAAATGATGGCGTTGAACG
>JBLIKM010000092.1:0-6873 GCA_047636295.1 Methylophagaceae bacterium | reverse complement strand
CTGCAATCCCAGAATTTCAACTTCAACATGGTAAGCAATGGATTGTGGCTTTTTCAGATTATTATCTAGGACAAGCGCATCGTGATAATCTGTCATGTGGCTGTGCAATGACAAGCCTCTCACCCGAAGTTGTGCGAACTAGACCTGAATTACACGCTATCTATGAAGAAAAGATGGTCGAGATAATTGAGCTTATGGCTCAAGGGCTTGATGGTTATTCGCACGATGAGGGCCTATCTAGGGGATGGGCGGTATTAGGTGTTTTAATCGGTGGGCTTACTATTACCAGAGCAGTAGCCTCTATTAAGACTGCGGATAAAATCGCTATTTCTATCACAAATGCAGCAGTCATTGCTGCTGGAAAAACCAAAGAACTTGTGGATCAGAGCCAATGAAATAACCGGCTTTAGTTATTATCTAGTGATTCACGAGCATAGACCGCGCAGCAAAAATACCACGGCATTTAAACCTCGGATTGTAGATGAATTAATGTAGGTAAACAAACACTTTTGACACTGCAACAATCCTTCCAAATTATCATTCACAATAGTCCTCAATGTGAATAAAGTGCACTTTAACTCGAACACCATTAGCGCTTTATTTTCGCTCATTTTCGACAGATAAATTGCAGATGGAGATATCAGTTGATATTGTCATTACGTCAAAGACGCTCGGTAATTAGTCCGACAGCATCCCTTGGTAATGACACTACTAGATAGCATTGACAAATTTATTAAACCAACGGAAATCTTTAATTTATTTCATACGGTTTATACCGCTTATCAAAGCCTTAATCGATGCTGTAACTATATTTGAATCTATACCAACACCATACATTTCTTTAATGGCCTGATCATTAGCATCCGAAATTTGTATAAATGCACAGGCATTGGCATCTGCTCCCACTACACTCGTATTCATTGAACGCTCTTCATAATTGCGCACGTTAAATGTATAACCAACCCTTTTAAAGGCATGTACAGTCGCATCAATAGGCCCGTTCCCTTTGCCTGTTAAACGCTGTGATTTACCATTAATATCAACATGTAAGTCAATACCTTGCATGTCTCCATCTTCATAAAGGTGATGCATCTGATAGTTTATCGTCGTATTTTTATCCCCATCAAAATAAGTATTGGAAAAAAGCTGCCAAATATCTGCAGCAAGCATTTCACCGCTATGACTATCGGTATGCTTCTGCACCGCACCAGCAAACTCAACTTGCAAGCGACGCGGCATTACGACGCCGTATTCTGACTCCAATAAATAGGCAATACCACCCTTACCTGATTGGCTATTTACGCGAATAACCGAGTCATAGTTTCGGCCCACATCTTTCGGATCAATCGGTAAATATGGCACAGCCCAAATGGTATCGTTTTTTTGTACATCCAAACCTTTTTTAATGGCGTCTTGATGGGAACCAGAAAAAGCCGTAAACACTAAATCTCCGACATAAGGATGACGGGGATGGATTGGTAATTGTGTACATTCTTCAACAGTACGGCCTACGGCATCAATATCTGAAAAATCTAATCCTGGCGAGACACCTTGTGTGTATAAATTTAAAGCAAGTGTCACTATATCAACATTACCAGTGCGTTCACCATGACCAAACATACAACCTTCCACACGATCCGCGCCCGCCATTATGCCTAACTCAGCAGCAGCTACCGCTGTACCACGATCATTATGGGGGTGAATACTTAAAATAACGCTATCTCGACGAGCAAGATGTCGATGCATCCATTCTATTTGATCAGCATAAACATTGGGTGTTGCCACTTCTACCGTCGCCGGTAAATTAAGAATCACTTTGTTATTAGGCGTCGCTCCCCAAGCTTCTGTCACTGCGTTACAAATGTCTAAGGCAAAATCTAATTCTGTTGCCGTGAAGGTTTCAGGACTATATTCAAGTGCCCATTGTGTTTCAGCTTGCTTAGCAGCTAATGATTTTATTAACTCTACAGAAGATACCGCCATAGCAATAACATCATCTTTGCTCATGCCAAAAACAGTGTCACGAAACGGTTTTGAAGTAGCATTGTAAACATGCACTATGGCTTTTTTAGCACCTTTAAGCGATTCCATTGTGCGGACAATTAAATGCTCACGAGCCTGCGTCAATACCTCGATAGTGACATCGTCTGGAATATAATCGTCTTCAATAAGCGTACGTACAAAATCAAAATCTGTTTTAGATGCTGAAGGAAATGCCACTTCGATTTCTTTAAATCCAACTTCACATAACATTTTAAACATACGCATTTTACGTTCAGCATTCATCGGTTCAAAAAGCGACTGATTGCCATCACGTAGATCAGTACTCATCCAAATAGGGGGTGAAGTAATTGTTTTGGTTGGCCATTGCCGATCTATTAAGTTTACCGATGGGAATGGCTGATATTTAGTTGATGGTTGTTGCAACATTAGCTTGTGCTCCTAGTACAATTTATATGTATTCAAGGTGATAAATTGTACGTAGTTGTTGTTGGCAGGTGCTTGCTATTTGTAACAACAAACCGGCCCATTAAGCAATATTATTGCAATATAATTAAATATATTGGCATAATAAGTTATTAATGTATTCATAGGCAGTATTTTATGGAATTAGATCGTTACGATGTGCAGATATTGAACATATTACAAAATGAAGGCCGGATTAGTAATCAAGATTTAGCTGACCGCATCCGTCTTTCTGCTTCACCGTGTTTGAGACGTGTACGAGCCCTTGAAGAATCCGGCCTTATCACGGGGTATCGAGCGTTTATAGATGCCAAGAAGTTAGGCCTGTCATTAATGGCCCTGATCCATATCTCGATGGATCAACATACACCGGAACGTTTCAGCAATTTTGAAGAGCATATAGCTAAAATACCAGAAGTGTTGGAATGCTTATTGATCACGGGGCAAGATGCTGATTACCAACTTAAAGTCATCGTAAGAGACATGGATGCTTATCAGGAATTATTACTTAATCGCGTTACACGAATCACTGGTGTAACGGGTGTACGATCTAGCTTTGTATTGCGCAAGGTAATTGATAAATCAGCGTTGCCGATATCGGTATAAATCACCTATGTATTTACTGTCCAATAATACTTTACTGGTCAGTTGTTGGCAGTTGGCGGCCTTGTTAATCATACTTAATCGCCATCACATCAGGGTAAATAAACTGATAAGATAATTGCTTAATTACTTTTTCATTACTGATAATCTTATAAGCGCCACTGTCTGACTCGCTACTAAAATCTGGATTAGGTTTGTCAAGTAAGTCTCTGGCATAACTATAAAATTCACGTTTCGTGGGGTGTGTCATGGCACAGCCATTAAAGATAGTACCCCAAGCTTCTTGTTCGACGATGCTATTAATGATGCCAATACAATCGTCACGGTGAATAAGATTAACTGGGGCATCAGGCTGTTGCACTACCTTGCCGTTTTTAAAAAAATTTCCAGGATGACGTGAATAACCAATCAAGCCACTTAATCGTAAAACGCTCGTCTTAAAATGTGTATTTGACCTAAACATTTGCTCTATTTGATGAAGCAGACTGTCAGCAGATGTCAGTCCATCATCTTCATTGACGATGCCATTCACAACTTGGTAAACAGAAGAGGAGCTAATAAAAAGCACTTTTTTTATTTTAGACTTTTCTATTTCTTCAATGAACTTCGCAAAACCACCTTTGTTTTTCGATGTGATATTAATAATCAATATCTCAGTCGCTAAAAATGCTTGGGATTCATTAGATAAGTTATCTATATCAATAAGATAAGGTGTGGCGGCTGTTTCAGCCAAGCCTTTTAACTTTGCAACTGAACGCGTTGACAGATTGATTGTGTAATCACGTTTGATTAAATCTTTTGCTAGTGGTAATCCTAGCCAACCACTACCCAAAATACTGATCTTCATTATATTGTTATTTCCAAAGTTTTTATAATTACATTTATAGCTTAAATATAAATTATGCTGGCTCTAAGTGGGACCAATCTTGCTAATAATTGGTTTTGTATACGATGGGGAATACATTGTATATTCATCGCATCTATCAGTAAATCAACCAAATAATTAAAGTCTTTTTCGGTGATCTTCATTCCCGTATGAATATCAGTCATTGTGTCACCGGTATATTTACATGGTCCATCAGTGATAGCGCAGAACACTCGCAATTGTCGTAACAGCCTGTTTAAAAACCAAAATCAGCGGTTAAAACTCGCGCTGAAGTTGTAAGAAGCTTTTCTTTTTCTTTGATATATTGTTCGAAGACATTCTGAGCATTATTGATGCTTTCGGCCTGTTGCCTTTTATTAAATTGGCTGGATGACCACCACGACCATGATTGAATTATGACAGCGGTGACAAGTACCAAACCAGCACACAAAAGGACGATACTTTGTCTCAGGCTTGCTTTTTGTTTCAGCACTAAAATGTATCCCCAAAAGTATACCATGGTAAGGGTTTACCTATTTCAATAGAAACAATATAACCTTCTTTAATATCAGAAAGTTGATAATCGTTCAAATCAACTATTCTTCGTTGTTCATGATTATTTTTTTGTAGTGGGTGCCAAATACTAATTTTATCGACCATTGAATCAAAATCTAATGTTACTTTGCCATTTTCATCTGTCACCATTGCAGTGTCGTGAGCAACATAAATACTGCCAACCATTGAATCATGAATATTACAGCCGACGATAACAACACCATTAGTTTCGAATTCGATTGGATTTTTGGGTTTGCCCGCATAGAGCTTAAGCTCGAATGTCTTTGCCTTAGAAAACGAATAGACGTGATGGCGAATATTGTCGCTATTGGGAAACACAACAGATTGTCCCTGTTGGATTAAAAGCAAATCAGGTAAAAACCGCTTATTGACTTGATCCATTACGACAGGCTCTGAACTTACAGCCATCGTAACTAAGATGGGATTTTGTCTAATAACCTCAACTACAGCCTGATTTAGTGGCCGCTCATTGCTGTCGTTAACGTGGATTACAATTGGCGTCGCCTAGGCTAATTGAATGAATAAAACTGAGGCAAGGATCATCGCTATTTTAAACTTGAACAATCTAGGTCATTTATTATTTATTGCAGTCGATTTTCTATTTAATTTCATTGAAATATAGCGCCTAAAACTTACCACCAACTATGGCATAAAACAAAGATCTCATAATCCAAAAACCTTATGAAATTAAGTGTTTCATATAGGAAAAACAAGCCTAAAGTTTTTATTCTAAGTACTAAACGTTACCCTTTTCAATATAGTACTGATACAAATAGTATTCTATTTTTACTCCCTCGCGAATGATGATGAAAATTAATCTGAATTGGCATTTATAATCTTAACAAAAGACCGCTTAACCTTGCTCGCTTCAGATCAGGTACTTTAAATAACGACTTAAGTAAAATGCCGTAAACAATATGGCTAACTCAATTATCCCGCTGAGAACTTAACGCTGACTAGTAAGTCTGTTTTATTAAATTTAAAAATAAATGAACGAACGACACTAGTAGTATAATTACCACTACTCATAGCATAAGATCATTACCCAATAGCCTCGCAGAGCCTCGAATAACAAATAGTATTTGACTGACCAGTCAAATACTATAAAATATACTCCTTATATTTATAATTTCGTGGTTCTAATGGGGCGTTCTCCTACCAATACAAAATCAAAACTCCTGCTCACTGCAAAAGATCTGATATGGCAAAGCAGTTATGGCTTTGTTAGCGTGGATGATATTTGTAACACTGCTGGGATAAAAAAAGGTAGCTTTTATTACTACTTTTCTTCCAAAGCAGCGTTAGCCGTTGCCGTTATGGAAGAATCATATCAAGAGTATGAGATTGAGATACGTCGCCTATTTTCTTCAAACAACTCCCCTGTTGAACGTTTTGAAAATTTAGCAGATTTTATTTATGAAAAACAACAACAGGCATACGATAAATATGGACGCGTTTGTGGCTGCCCTTTCGCTTCTTTAGGTTCCGAAATGGCTGGAAATGAACAACTAATACAGCAAAAAGCTGATGAGATCTTACATCGCCAAGGCAATATGTTTAAAGAAACCTTAAAAGAGATGGTCGATTCTGGTCTGTTACCAGTTCAAACAGATATTTCTAACACTGGTTCTCAAATTATCACCACCATTTTGGGTCAAGTCATGGTGGCACGTATTCAAAATAATCTAAATAACTTGAAAAAAGATGTAAAACTCAGTTTATTTCAAACGCTAGGTCTAGAAAAGAATAATTCAGCAATGAGCACTACGCTTCAGGAGCAACACAATGGTCAATAGATTTAGAACAGCCACTTTATTAAGTGCCGCTATAGTAACCGCCATAGTTGGCATTGCTGGTTTTATTAACACTGCTTCTGCAAAAGAAGCGCAAGCAACACTGACCAGCAAGCCGCAAGCAATGCCTGTCGATGTGACTATTGTCGAAAATAGTGCAATACGACTGTGGAAACTATTTTCAGGCCGTCTTTCAGCAGTCGATTATGTTGAAATACGACCCCAGGCATCCGGTTTAATCACTGAAGTAAAGTTTAGTGACGGACAGCATGTTAATAAAGATGATATTTTATATCTTATTGATCCTCGCCCACTGAAGGCGATAGTTGATCAAAAAAAGGCGAATCTAATTTCTGCTAAAGATAGTTATGATTTTTCTATAAAGGAATATAAAAGAACCGCTGATTTAGTCGCTAAAAAAATGGTAGCGCAGCAGGTGCTCGATGACCGTACCAATAATAAACTGGTTGCTGATTCAAGTGTAAGACGTGCTGAAGCAGAGTTAGCAGCCGCTGAAATAAATTTAAGCTACGCCTATATCAAAGCGCCTATTTCAGGCACCATTAGTCG
>JBLIKM010000091.1:0-6884 GCA_047636295.1 Methylophagaceae bacterium | reverse complement strand
AGTGTGAAATACCACTGATCATCGCCAATCATAATGATCTCGCAGGGATGGCAAAACAATTTGGTAAACCCTTTTATCATTTACCGATTACTAAAGACACTAAAACGCAACAAGAATCTCAAATAAATGCCTTGCTCGATGAATATAAAATTGATTTGATCGTTATGGCGCGCTATATGCAAATTCTGTCCGAACAATTTGTTCAGCAACATGCGGGCAGTGTCATCAATATTCATCATGGTTTCCTACCTGCATTCCAAGGTGCAAAACCTTATCATCAAGCTTATGATCGCGGCGTAAAAATAATTGGTGCTACTTCACATTATGCAACGGCAGACTTAGATGAAGGCCCAATAATAGATCAGGGTGTTGAACGCGTGATGCATGACAATAGCCCTGAAGATTTAGTGATGATAGGTAAAGACATCGAACGATTGGTCTTAGCGCGTGCTGTTAAAGCTCATATTGAACATCGTATTATTATCTCTGGTCGTCGGACTATTGTGTTCTCTGAAGGTGCTTAATACCTACCAGCGAACATACTGCACAAGCCTCTATACGTTTTATAAATTATAAAGAACCGGAATTAAGTTATGAGTACAGAAGGGAATACCTTATCTAGCCAAGCACAACTACTGGCTGAACCCTTAGAATATTTGATTAATCGTGGTGACATTGAAGTACCTATGTTGCCTGAAGTAGCTAATAAAGCACTTTTACTGGCACAAAATCCTGATTCAGATTCAATTGAAATGGCTCAACTGATTCAAAGTGATCAATCATTGGCCGGTCATGTTATGCGGATTGCCAACTCAGCGGCTTATACGCCAATGTCTAATTTAGTTTCATTGCAACAAGCTGTCGCGCGTCTTGGTATGGGAGTTATTAGCGAAATTGCATTAGCGGCTGCTATCGGTGCCAAGATGTTTAACACGCCAGGCTATGAAGACTATGTGAGTGGTATTTGGCGTCATGCTTTGGCAACATCGTTATGGGCAAAAGAAGTGGCACGACATCGTCGAAGTAATGTCGAAGTTGCTTTTTTGGCAGGTCTACTTCATTCCATAGGTCGGCCCGCTATATTGCAGACAATTATCGAACTGGCTAAAAAAGAACAAATAGTTTTAACTCAACAAGATATTCATCAACTGGAGAATACCTATTGTCACCGTCTTAGTGAGGCGGTGGTTAATTTATGGAAAATGCCAAGTTTAGTGGTTGAAGCGATTAGTACTTACACTGATTACAATAAGACTTTAACGACAAGCACTCAGGCGGCACAGCTTACTATTGGTGCAAGATTTGCCAGTTATATGTTGATGCCTGAAAGATTAGATAAAGAAACATTATTTATTCTACCTGCACTTTCTACATTGAATCTTTATCAGGATGAGGTGGAAAAATTATTAAACCAAACGGACGCCATTAAAGCCCGCTTAGAAGGATTATCATCATGAGTGATACAGGCTTTAATTACGACATGCTAGTTATTGGTAGTGGGCCTGCGGGTCAAAAATCTGCGATTCAAGCCGCGAAAGCCGGTCAACGTGTTGTTATTATCGAGCGTGATAGTTTGTTTGGAGGCGCCTGTGTTCATCGCGGTACTATTCCATCAAAAACCCTGCGTGAAAATGCACTTCGCGTAAAAAATATGCGTCAAAATGCTGCACTAGCTGATTTTAAGCTAGGTGAAGAAACTGAAATGGTGACATTGATCGATCGCTTGGATGATGTACTTAAGTCGCATGACAAATACATGCGCAAGCAAGTTGATCGGAATAAGGTTGAGCGGATCCATGGCCGTGCTAGCTTTGTTGACAATCACACTATTAGAATTACTAAAGTAGGTGGTGACACGACTGATGTCCGTGCGAAAACGATCATTATCGCCGCCGGCTCATATCCGCGTACACCAGATAATATTCCCATCGATCACGAACATATCTTCGATAGTGATTCCATCTTATCAATGTTGTACTTACCCTCGAGTCTTACGGTATTAGGGGGTGGTGTCATTGCCAGTGAATATGCCACTATCTTTCAGGCTTTAGGCGTTAAAGTCACCATGATTGACCGTTATCCGACGCCACTGGGTTTCTTAGATAGTGATCTGACTGATACCTTTGCCAAAGCCTTTAACACTATGGGCGGCACATGGATGGGTAAGCAAAAAGTCGAAAAGGTTTATTGGGATGGTGTGAGTGAGGTCGTTACAGAATGTGCTGATGGCACGGTAGTGCGTAGTCAGAAATTATTATGTGCAGCAGGCCGCCTTGCTAATGTTCAAGGCTTGCAGCTTGAAAATGCGGGTTTAGCACTTAATGACAAAGGTTTAATCAGTGTTGATGAGAACCTTTGCACTAACATTGCCAACATTTATGCCGCAGGTGATGTGATTGGGCCACCCTCATTAGCATCTGCCTCTATGGAGCAAGGGCGCCGTGCCGCATGCAATGCATTAGGTACCACTACCGGCATGATGAGTCAGCTTATTCCGGCCGGGATTTATTCTATTCCCGAGTTATCCTCGGTAGGCTTGACTGAGAAACAAGCGCGTGAACAATATGGAGATGTAATCGTGGGAATAGCCTCGTTTGCAGAAGTTGCTCGCGGTCAGATATCAGGTAATACTGAAGGCCTGTTAAAAATTGTTGCTGATCCACAAGGTAAAAAAATCCTTGGTGTGATGCTAGTGGGCGAGGGCTCAACCGAAGTGGTACATGTTGGTCATATGGCAATGTTATGTAATGCTGATGTTGATATCTTTGTCGGAAGCACCTTTAACTTCCCCACCTTGGCAGAAGCCTATCGTATTGCAGCCTTAGAAATTTTAGCAAAACGATCGGAGTAATAACTAAATGATGAAAACAATTATGATCACCGGTGCAACATCAGGTTTTGGTGAGGCTACTGCTCGATTGTTTGCAAGTAAGGGTTGGAAATTAATTCTGACAGGCCGTCGCCAACAACGTTTGGTTAATTTACAGTTAGAATTAGGTGGGCCTGAAAATGTCCATATCTGTTGTTTTGATATTACCGATCGTAATGCAGTAGAACAGGCATTTAACACTTTGCCTGACTCATTTTCTACTATTGACGTGTTACTGAATAATGCAGGGCTTGCTCTAGGCTTAGAACCTGCGGATAAGACTGATCTCGATGATTGGGATAAAATGGTTGATACCAATATCAAAGGGCTAATGTATTGCACCAGAACGGTGTTACCAAAGATGAGACAACAAGGCAGTGGTTACATTATTAATATAGGTTCTGTTGCAGGTAACTGGCCCTATCCTGGTGGCAATGTCTATTGTGCTAGTAAGGCCTTTGTAAGACAGTTTTCACTGGCTATTCGCGCCGATTTATTAGGCACGGGAATTAGGGTTACCAATATCGAACCTGGTAATGCTGAAACTGAGTTTTCAAATGTTCGCTTTAAGGCTGATGAGCAACGGGCAGATAAGGTGTATCAAGGTACAGTCGCATTAACAGCCCAAGATATTGCTGACACTATTTGGTGGCTGGTTAATACACCAAAGCATGTAAATGTCACTACAATGGAAATAATGCCAACAGAGCAAGCCAATGGACCGTTAGCTATCTATCGAAGCTAAGAGAATAGTGATTTTCAGCTATTATTAAATTCCAACTGAATTAATCAATCATCCATGTAAGAGCATTAGGATGTGTTTGTTGCTTATCAAGAAATTTAAGCCCTTTTACACAACGAATAATAAACCAGAGCCCAGTGGCTATTAACAATGGCCAGCCGATTATAATCAAAGTGAGTAAGCTACTAATAGTGCTGAACAGTAAACCTATCCAAAAGGTACGGATTTGGAATCGGTAGTGGCTTCGTAGCCATTCCTCACTATCATCCATGTTGATATAGGGCATTACTAAACCAATAATCGTCAAGAACGGCATCACGATGCCAACGAGATATAAGATATAAACTATTTTAGTTGTAGCCGCTTTTGAAGATGATGCTGACATAGTTAAGTTAGGTCCTGTTTCAGTGTGTTTATTACTGTAACAAAATTTCAGCTCTATTCAACATTAGTTAGATGATAATGCAAAGCTTGCATTAGGCTTAGAGCCCGTTGATAAAACAGATTTAGATGACTGGGACCAGATGCTGGATACCCATATCAAAGGTCTGATGTATTACACTCATAAACTGTTTCCTAAAATGCGAGAACGAAAGCGAGTTTTCGGACTGGGATATGACTATGAGCGGTGTATAAAACCGGCTAAAGAGGGCATATTTTTGAGAATAGTCAGCTCAGAAATCACTTTTATCAAAGGTCAAAGAGAGAAAATATCACCGACTAGAAAGTCGGTGATATGATTCAATGCAATTAAATTAGATGTCGAAATCGAAATTAACACCAGCCAATATGCTACGACCAGTAATAGTCGTATCGTCTTTTAAGAAGCTAGTATGACGACGTCCATCTTCATTTAATAAATTACGACCTTTAACAAACAGCCCCAAGCCTTTCAATGAGGCGGGTTGCCAATTAGCATTAAAAGAGACTAGATTATAGCCATCAGTACTGGCTTCAAGATCTGCTGTTTTACTTTGATTAAAGACCCGCTGATAGTCCATACTGAATTGTAGATCACCATGAGAGCTATCAAAGCCTAAGCCAACACGTGCAGGGGAGATACGTGGCAAATCACCGCCATCATCTAATTTAGCCCGAACATAATCAGCAGAGAATCGTAGTGTGAGAGGTAATTGTCCTTCACTAACGCGCCATGCAGAAGTAAATTCACTGCCATAAAAAGTGGCATTATCCTGTTTATTGAAGGCCAATAAGCCATCTTCAGCTTCACCCGCTGACTCTAAATAGATATAATCACCCACCTGATTATAAAAGGCAGTGATATTAAAAGTGAATGGACCATGATGTCTATCTAAACCAATATCTAAATTAGTATAGGTTTCTTTACCTAAATTAGGATCACCAACTTCAACGGTACCCGCTCCTGCATGTGCACCAAAAGCGTAAAGTTGTTCTGGCGAAGGAGCACGTTCTGAGCGGCTTAAGGCAACTCTGACATGGTGCTTATCATCGATGTCTATTATGGTGCCGGCTGAAATACTAAAAGGGTTAAACGTGCGATCACCAAGGTGAGCAGATTGATCTAGTTCATTGCCTGGGCTGATATCGATATCGCGATCTGCATCTAAGGTAGTAGGAGTAGAGTCTACATGATCGATACGTGCAGCAAGTTCAAGGTGACCGAAATCAGTTTCTCTATTTTCCAACACGAATAGCCCATAGGATCTAGTTTGGTTTTCCCGGACGTAGTAATCACCATGGCCATGTCCGCCGCCACCGCCTTCAGGTGCATCCGTTGCAAAGTCACGATAATTAAATTGTAAACCGAGAACACCTTCCCAGGCACCGATAGGGTTATGTAATAATTCCAATCTGGCTTCAGCTTCATCATTTTCAAACTCAGCTTCTACGCCTGATCCTTCTAGTACGGCATTATCAAACTCTGATCCGATTTCTGCTTGATTAAACTCAGTATAAGCGAGCTTGAAACGGGCAGTATGAATGCCAGAGAAAGGATCATAGAGCTCACTACGAAAATCTATTCGGTCATAATCAGCTTCAATATGTTCTTGCTCTTCCTCCCCTACACCAAGGAAAACACCTGGAATACCGTAACTTGATTTCCAACGACTATAACCTAAAGCGGCAAAACCCCAATCTTTGGTATAGAGGCCGCTTAAAGAAAAACTATCATTATTAACACCACTGTTTTGTAAAGTGCCCTTATTGCCGACGGTTTGACCCGCTTGTTGAAAACCATTGATATCAAAATCATCACTGCGTTGACCCGCATAATCAGTTCGAATTACAAAGTGTTCTGATAAAGGGATAGCAATTCCAATATCCCCTAGACGTTGATTGCCATTGCCACTATAAGTAAATTGACCGTTAATATTCGTTTTATCACTGAAATCCGGGTTAAAGTGTTCACTGATAACATTGATAACACCACCAGAAGCATTGCCACCATATAATAGCGCTGCAGGTCCACGTATTACTTCTATTTGTCGGGCATTACTGGTGTCTATTGCTACATTATGATCGGCACCTTCGCCAGAGACATCAGCGACGCCTAGGCCATTATTGAGTATCTGGACGCGAGATCCGCTCAATCCACGTACAACAGGGCGCCCCACGCCAGGTCCGAAATCTGAATTGCTGACGCCAGGTAAGCCATTTAAGGTTTCGCCTAAAGTGGTTGATTGACGACGGTCAAGTTCTTCACCTGTAAGAACGGTGACAGCACTAATTAATTCATCTTCAGCTCGATCACCAAAAGGATCGGAAGTAACGACTAATTTCCCCATTTCTACTGGATCAGTGTCGTTAGCATAGACTGCTTGGTTAGTTGCTAGTACAGATAAAGTGGCACTAACTAATAAAGCAGTTCTCTTCTTATATAACATGTGTTTCATTTGTATTCTCCAACACAGGCATCAACGCGAGAAACCTCTTTTATTTGATAAAAGAGGCGCACAGCCAACACATTGATAAACAAAAAGGACATACCTCATTGTTTATGTTGTACCCATGAATAAATAATTTTTTGTATCGCTAGATAATGTCTATAAAATTAAAGACACGCTAGACGCTTATTTAAATTGCATTAAGAGAATAAAGTGGGAGGGGCGCGAATAGCGTGGTTATCACGTAAGCGTTTTGATAAGTACGTGCTGGTGATAACTGGCTCAGCGGTACTATACTGAGCAGTTAGCTGAGGAAGAATTGAGGTGGCTAGATCAAGTGTTGGAGTATGGCTGACACTCTCAAATCGTTGACATTGATCACTGGCAATATGGAAGGGATGTGCCG
>JBLIKM010000090.1:0-6887 GCA_047636295.1 Methylophagaceae bacterium | reverse complement strand
TTATTGTTTGGCTATGTTTCCCTATCCAAGCGGTCAGCTGCACATGGGTCATGTGCGCAACTATACGATTGGCGATGTAATTTCACGCTATCAACGGATGCAGGGTAAAAATGTTTTACAACCGATGGGCTGGGATGCGTTTGGTTTGCCCGCTGAAAATGCGGCGATCAAAAATAAGGTCGCGCCAGCAGCGTGGACTTATGACAATATCGATTATATGCGTGACCAGTTAAAGCGTTTAGGTTTGGGATATGACTGGGAACGTGAATTAGCCACATGTACTCCGCAATATTATCGTTGGGAACAATGGTTATTTACTCGTTTATATAGGAAGGGCTTGGTTTATAAAAAAACAGCCGCGGTTAATTGGTGTCCGGTTGATAACACGGTATTAGCTAATGAACAGGTAATTGATGGATGTTGCTGGCGTTGTGATACTCAAGTTGAAAAACGTGAGATTCCACAGTGGTTTATGAAGATCACTGATTATGCAGAAGAATTACTCAATGATTTAGATCAGCTTGATGGTTGGCCAGAACAAGTGCGTACCATGCAAGCCAACTGGATTGGTCGCTCTGAAGGGCTGCAAATTAAATTTGGACTGGTAGATAGCACTGAAACTTTAGATGTTTACACGACCCGACCCGATACCTTGATGGGTGTAAGTTATGTCGCTGTTGCGGCAGAACATCCACTGGCCTTATCTGCCGCTGAATCTAACCCGCAACTCAAAGCCTTTGTGGCTGAATGTCGTAAGATGGAAACCTCCGAAGCTGCGGTGGAAACGGCAGAGAAGAAGGGTGTAGCAACGGGTTTGATGGCTATTCATCCAGTGACCGGTGATCTTGTCCCAGTGTGGGCAGCAAATTTTGTATTGATGGCTTATGGTACGGGTGCCGTGATGTCTGTACCTGCTCATGATCAACGTGATTATGAATTTGCCTTAAAATACGACTTGCCGATTAACCAGGTCATTGAACCATTAGATGACAAAGAGTGTGATTTAAATAAAGCAGCCTTTACTGACAAAGGACGCTTGCTTAATGCCGGACAGTTTGATGGTTTAAGTTCTACTGATGCCTTTGATGCCATTGCCGATTTCCTAGAGCAGCAAAAAAAGGGCGAACGCCAAGTTAATTATCGCTTACGTGATTGGGGCGTATCACGCCAACGTTATTGGGGCACGCCAATCCCCATTATCAACTGTCCTGATTGTGGTGCAGTCCCCGTTCCAGAAAGCGATTTACCTGTGCTATTGCCGGAAGATGTAATCGTTGATGGCAGCGGTTCACCGATTAAATCAATGCCAGAATTTTATCAATGTGCTTGCCCTGAATGTGGCGCTGATGCAGAACGTGAAACTGATACCTTTGATACCTTTTTTGAATCTTCTTGGTATTACGCGCGTTTTACGTGTCCTGATAATGAAGAAGCTATGCTAGATGAACGTGCTGATCATTGGTTGCCAGTCGATCAATATATTGGTGGTATCGAACATGCGGTTTTACATTTATTGTATGCCCGATTCTTCCATAAATTGATGCGTGATGAAGGTTTAGTGTCAGGTGACGAGCCGTTTAAAAACTTGTTAACACAGGGCATGGTATTAAAAGACGGCGTCAAAATGTCGAAATCTAAAGGTAATACTGTAGATCCTCAATCCTTAATTGATCAATATGGTGCTGATACTGCGCGCTTATTTATGATGTTTGCTGCGCCACCCGAGCAATCATTAGAGTGGTCTGATAAAGCGGTTGAAGGCTCAAATCGTTTCTTGAAACGACTATGGCGTTCAGTCAATGATCATGTAGCTTTAGGTGCCGTAAAGTCATTGGATCTCACGAATCTGAGCGATGAACTACAGACCTTACGCCGCCAAACACATTTAGCCTTGACTAAAGTAACTGATGATATTGGCCGCCGGCACACCTTCAATACTGCGATTGCTGCGATTATGGAATTAATGAATGCGGTGGCAAAAGTGACGGATGACAGTCAGCAAGCTCGCGCGGTGTTACAAGAGGCATTAGAAATAGTGGTGTTGATGTTATCGCCCATTACGCCACATATTAGTCATTATTTATGGCACGAATTAGGCCATGATGAAGCCATCGTTAATGTGGCATGGCCTGCAATCGATGAGTCTGCGATGGTAAAAGATAAAGTTGAGTTGATGGTGCAGGTCAATGGTAAGCTACGTTCTAAAATATCCGTTGCAGTAGATGCGAATAAAGAGATCATTGAGGCATTAGCCTTGGCTGATGAGGGTGTACAACGTTTCATCGATGGTAATGAAATTCGTAAAGTGATTGTGGTGCCGGGTCGATTGATCAATATTGTGGTTGCAGCTTAAGGAATATGAATATGAGTCGTTCTTTGTTGAATGTGTTTATGGGTTTGTTATTAGTGGTGATAGCGGGTTGTGGTTTTCAGCTACGTGGTGCGGTGCCTTTGCCGGATAGTTTGAAACTGATGTATGTACAAGGAATTAATGTGCAACAAGGTCTAGGCCTAACCCTTAAACGAGGTCTCAAACAAAACGGTGTAATAGTTGTCGATGACTATGAAAAAGATAGTGCCGTGTTGACGGTGTTAGAAAATAAATTTGAACGCCGCGTATTATCTGTCGGTAATAATGCCAAAGTAAGTGAGTATGGATTATATAACACGCTTAAGTTTAAAGTCACCGATGGTCAAGGTAAGTTAATAATTGAACCGCAACAGCTTGAAGCAATACGTGATTATCAATTTGATCAGACACAAGTATTATCGTCTGACGGACAAGAGACGATATTGCGTGAACAGTTGAATCAACAATTGGTACAAAGCTTATTACGTCGTTTATCAGCAGTAAAATAGTCCTTCGCCATGCGCCTTAAACCTGAGCAAATAATAGGGCAGTTGCAGCACAGTTTATTACCCGTTTATGTTGTCTTTGGTGATGAACAGATGCTGGTGGAAGAAGCCAGTGATATCATTCGCCAACATGCGCGAAAACTGGGTGCTAATGACCGCCAAGTTTGGCATGTCGAGGGCCGATTTAACTGGTCTGAATTACAATGGCAAGAGCAAACAATGTCATTGTTTGCCAGCCAGCGTTTATTGGAAATACGCCTGCCTTCTGGCTCACCAGGTAAAGAGGGTGGTGAGGCGTTACGACGCTATATTGAAAACCCTCCCGTTGATACCACTTTATTGATTATCAGCGGTAAGATTGATGCGCGCTCGCAAAAAAGTAAGTGGTTTACCGAGTTGGATAGAATAGGCGTTACAATTGCTGTCTGGCCAGTAGATTTAGTAAATCTGCCACGGTGGATTTTGCAACGTATGCAACAGCGTGGCTTAAAATCAACGCAACAGATTGCTACCTTAATTGCAGAACGGGTTGAAGGTAATTTGTTTGCCGCATCGCAAGAAATAAACAAATTACAATTACTTTGTCCTAATGGCGAAGTAGATGAACAAACCGTTTTAGCATCTGTAGCTGATAATGCCCGCTTTGACGCGTTTGGTTTGATGGATACCGTTTTTTCTGGTCAAGTCGCTAAAATCCCACGAATGATTAGCCGATTAAAGGCCGAAGGTGTAGAGATTTTGGCGGTGTTTTCAGCTGTGTCATGGGCATTGCATCGAGCAATTAATATTGCGATACAAGTCGAGCAGGGCGCAAGGATAGATCAGGTCTTTGCGTCACAAAAGCCACCCATTTGGGAAAAACATCGACCAATGATGAAACAAGCTCTACTGCGACATAATAGTCAGCAATGGCAAGATTTTTTGCAGCAGATAGCGAAAATAGATCAAGCGGCTAAAGGCAGTTTTAAAGCCTGCCCTTGGTCATTATTAGAACAATTATGTATGCACGTTGCCGGCGTACACGTTATTAGTCAACACTGAGGATCAGCATCTGTGAATATTCAACACTACATGCAAACATTAGGACAACAGGCTAAAGCAGCCAGTTACGCTCTATCACGTGCAGGTACTATTGCAAAAAATAACGCATTATTGGCCATTGCAGCTGATATTAGAGCGACCGCCGATACCTTGAAACTGCAAAATTTATTGGATCTTGAGGCCGGGAAAACTAAAGGTCTCGATGAGGCTTCCTTAGATCGCCTCGCATTAACCGATGCACGTATTGAAGGCATGGCTGAAGGCTTGGAACAAATTGCCGCCTTAGCTGATCCGGTCGGTGAAATTAGTGATATGAATTATCGTCCTTCAGGCATTCAATTGGGCAAAATGCGGGTGCCTTTAGGCGTCATTGGCATCATTTATGAATCCCGTCCTAATGTCACTGCTGATGCCGCTGGTTTATGTCTGAAATCAGGAAACGCCACTATATTACGAGGTGGTAGCGAGGCGATGTATTCTAATCGAGCGATCGCTGCCTGCATTCATCGTGGTTTGGACAAAACGGGTTTACCTACACGTGCCGTTCAGATAGTTGAAACAACGGATCGTGATGCGGTAGGTGAATTAATCACCATGACTGAATATGTCGATGTGATAGTTCCTCGTGGTGGGAAAAGTTTGATTGAGCGGATCAGCAAAGACGCACGTGTACCCGTTATCAAACATCTTGATGGTATCTGCCATGTTTATATTGATGCTGCCGCTAATTTAGATATGGCTGAAGATATAGCCTTTAATTCTAAATGTCATCGTTATGGCGTGTGTAATGCCATGGAAACCTTATTGGTGGATAGCACCGTGGCGACAGAACTTTTACCGCGATTAGCTGCTCGCTATGCCGCTGAGTCGGTTGAATTACGTGGTTGTGAGTTGACACGAATCATCTTACCGAATATTAATGCAGCGACAGATGAGGATTGGGATACAGAATACCTAGCACCCATTTTATCGATACGCATTGTTTATGGGATTGAACAAGCAATGGAACACATCCATAAGCATAGTTCCGGCCATACTGAAACCATAGTGACCGAAAATTATACACGGTCACGTCAGTTCTTAGCAGAGGTCGATTCTAGCTCGGTTATGGTTAATGCCTCAACGCGTTTTGCCGATGGTTTTGAATATGGATTGGGTGCTGAAATTGGTATATCAACCGATAAAATTCATGCCCGCGGTCCAGTTGGTTTAGAAGGACTGACTTCGCAAAAATGGATTGTGTTAGGTACAGGTCAAATTAGACAATAATGGCTGATGCTATTGGCATATTGGGCGGTACATTTGATCCTGTTCACTTCGGACATTTACGATCGGCCTTAGAAGTCTGTGAGCAACTTAATTTAGCGCATGTAAGGCTGATTCCGAGTGCGCGGCCACCGCATCGTACTGTGCCGCATGCTAAACCTCAGCAACGTTTGATGATGTTACATTTGGCAATGAAAAATGCCGATAGTTTTATCGTGGACGATCGTGAGTTACAGCGTGATGGCATGTCTTATAGTGTTGATACTTTACTCAGCTTGCGACAAGATTTTCCAGAGAATCCCTTGTATTTATTATTGGGCACCGATGCGTTTTTAGGTATTCAAACCTGGCATAAATGGCAAGGTTTACTAGAGTTAGCTCATATCGTGGTCATAGGTCGTCCAGATGAAACATTGACCTTGCCCACGGAACTGAATGTTTGGTACCAACAACACTTAGCGAAACCAGATGATGCTCAGACTGTAGCAGGCAAGATTTGGCCGGTAACGGTGACCCAATTAGCCATATCCGCTACAGCGATTAGAGCGCTGGTTTTAGCAGATAAAAGTCCACAGTTTTTATTGCCTGATGCCGTGATCCAATTAATCAACCAGCTAGGATTATACCGTAGTAATGAATGATAGCGATGGATGATGTATTTTTTGTAGTGTCGAAATTAGCATGGGCAATAATAAGTCCGGGCAATCTGATTGTGATTTTGATGACGTTCGCTACAATCATGTTGTTGCTGAATAAAGTAAACATTGCCAAATGGATTTTATTACCTTTAATGATAGCTAGTTGGCTTTTAATGGCGTATCCCTTAACGGATAGTCTTATCTCGCCACTGGAAACACGATTTAGCAAACCCATATTATTACCTGAAAATATAGATGGCATTATCGTGCTAGGTGGCGGTGAAAAATTAAAACAATCTTTAAGCTGGAACACACAAGAATTAGGTGATGGTGGTGACCGATTTATTGGTGCAGCGGTTTTAGCCAAGCACTATCCTAACGCACCTATTATCTATTCGGGTGGTAGTAACTTATTACAGTTTCAAAATGGGCAAAATGAAGCCAATATTGCTCAGATTGTTCTGACTGCCATTGGCATTTCTAAAGATCGGTTGATCATCGAATCTCAGTCACGAAATACCGCTGAAAATTTTTTGTTTTTGAAACGCAAATTGCCGAAGCCTAATGGCACTTATCTATTGGTCACGTCGGCATATCATATGCCACGTTCAGTTGGGGTTGCTCGCCAACAATCTATTAATGTTGTGCCTTATCCTGTCGATTATATGAGCAATAATAAAAAATTACGTCACTGGGATTTTGACTTCATTACACATTTACAGATACTTGATCTTGCTTGGCATGAATGGCTAGGTTTAACCGAGTATTATTGGACGGGTAAAACCTCAGAATGGTTACCGCAGGATAGTAGTGAATAAGTTGTTAACAAAACTAATGTACTTACAATTAGCTAATAAGTTGTAACGTGGTCGAGTCAATTTTCAAACATATTGAAGTTTCAATGCCCGACTTTAAAACACGTCCGCAGCAAGTGGCGATGAGTCAGTTTATTGCTGAATGTATGCGACGCGAGGATCACTATCGGATGGCAGTGGTTGAAGCGCCGACCGGGGTTGGTAAAACCTTAGCCTATTTAGCGGGTGCGATTGATCTCGCATTAGAGAATAAAAAAACACTGGTGATTAG
>JBLIKM010000089.1:0-6919 GCA_047636295.1 Methylophagaceae bacterium | reverse complement strand
GACATCTACCTCATCGTATGGCATGGCAGTGGTGACACTTGAATTTACCGAGGGTACCGACATGGGTAAGGCGCTTGATCAGGTAAAAGATCAAGTTGACCAACTGCGTAATTTACCAAGTGATTCTGAGACACCCAAAGTCAGCTTAGTGACACGTTATGACAGTGTCGCCAGTCTTATGCTAATAACTGAGGGTAAGCTAGAAGAATTGCGTTACTTGGCACATCAAATCGAGCATGACTTACTGGACCGTGGCATTTCACGGATCAGTATTACGGGTTTACCAGAAGAAGAAATTGCGATCAAATTGAGCACCCAGCAGTTAGAATCGATGGGCCTTAGTTTAGAGAACGTGAGTCAACGCGTTGCAGAATTAAGCCGAGATTTACCTGCTGGGGAGATTGGCAATAATGATACAGCTAAACAGCTACGCAGTCTCGGCAAACGACGTGATGCTCAAGGCTTTTCTCAATTAGCCATTCAGACAGATTACAGCGGCCAATTAATACTGTTAGATGATGTGGCAGATGTTGAACGCAGGCCAAGACGTAAACAAGTTAGTGTGTTCTATCAGGGGAAACCTGCTGTAGAAATTGAACTACAGCGTACAGAAAATGCTGACTCACTGGAATCAGCAAAAATTCTCGAAAAATGGCTAGCAGATAATAAGTTCCAATTACCAAAAGGGGTCAGTGTAAAAGTTTACGATGCTCGCTGGGAGTTGATTAAAGAACGGATGGATTTGTTAGTTAATAACGGTTTAGGTGGTTTAGTACTTATTATCGCGATATTGTTTTTATTTCTACAAGGACGGGTTGCTATCTGGGTTGCTGTCGGTATCCCGGTGTCTTTTATGGCCACCTTGATGATTATGTATTTGTTCGGCGGTAGCATCAATATGATCAGCTTATTCGGTCTGATTATGGCATTAGGGATAATTGTCGATGATGCTATTGTAGTCGGTGAAGATGCTTTATCACATTATCAGAGTGGTGAAAGTTCGCTTACCGCGGCAGAGGGTGGGGCACGGCGTATGTTGGCCCCCGTTATTTCATCATCACTTACGACCATCTCATCTTTCCTACCATTGATGATGATCGGTGGAACAATGGGTAATATATTGTTTGATATACCTTTTGTTGTTATCTGTGTCATTATTGCATCCTTGTTTGAGAGCTTTTTGATTTTACCTGGCCACTTACGCCACGCTTTCCATCAGATTCATCATGCCAAGCCGCCACGGATTCGTCAGTGGCTTGATAATAAGTTTAATTATTTACGAGATGATTTATTCAAACCACTGGTAATTACTGTACTTGAGCATCGCTGGCTGACCATTAGTGCTACTTTTGGCCTGTTGATTGTGTGTATTGGTTTATTAGCGGGTGGTCGTCTGCAATTTACTTTCTTCCCATCACCTGAAGGTACAAGTGTCAGTGCTAATGCTCGATTTACTGCTGGTACGCCCTCGTATAAAGTCGCTGAGTTTTTACAACACCTAAATCTAACATTAGACAAAACCGCCGAACAGCTGGGGCCAGAATTAGTGGCAATGTCAGTGACTCGTTTAGGCAGTGCGGGTACAGCCGGAGGTTCTTCAGGTCAAACGGGGGAACGGTTTGGTTCAATCCAACTTGAATTAATTTCACCTGACCATCGCACGGTACGTAATAAAGACTTTATGCAAGTATGGAGAAATCAGGTTATCTTACCCGCAGGGATTGAAAGTTTCACCTTATCAGAGCGGAGAACGGGGCCTCCAGGTAGTGATATTGATGTTCGTTTAAGTAGTGCTTCTGCTGAAACATTGAAAGAGGCAGGGCATGAACTCGCCGAAGCCCTGAAACAATTTACGGGTGTCAGTGCGATAGAAGATGATATGCCTTACGGTCAGGAACAGCTGATCTATCGAATTAAAGGGCAAGGCGAAGTACTGGGACTGACTGTTGATAATGTTGGCCGTCAGCTTCGTGCGGCATTTGATGGCCAACTAGTGCAAATATTTCAAGATGGTGATGATGAAGTTGAAGTGCGTGTCATGTTGCCAGATGCTGAACGTAACACTATGGCAACACTGGACAACTTTATGGTTCAATTACCACAAGGTGGTAGTGCACCCCTGTCCAGTGTTGTTGAATTTGAGGCGCGACGGGGTTTTGATGTCTTGCGTCATACCGATAGTAAATTGGCTATACACGTTATGGCAACGGTTGACGCCTCACTGAATAACAGCAATGAAATCTTAGCGACATTGCAAAAGAATTTACTGCCTGATCTGACGTCACGTTATGGCGTGACAGTTGATTTTGAAGGTCGTGCAGAAGAACAGGCTGAAACAATGGGTGATATGAAACAAGGACTTATTCTTGCTTTTACCTTGATCTATCTTATTTTGGCATGGGTATTCTCCTCATATGGCTGGCCATTAGTGGTCATGATGGCTATTCCATTTGGCTTAATCGGTGCTTTGTTTGGTCACTTGATTATGGGCATTGATTTAACAATCTTGTCACTATTCGGAATCTTTGGTTTGTCTGGTATCGTGGTCAATGATTCCATCATTTTAGTGACCTTTTTCAAGCATCAACGTGAAGCGGGAATTGAAACTACACAAGCTATTATCAATGCTGCTACTCAGCGACTGCGAGCGGTATTACTTACTTCATTGACTACTATTGCCGGTTTGACACCATTATTGTTCGAAACTTCAATGCAAGCTCAGTTTTTAATTCCAATGGCTGTGTCGATTTCATTCGGTTTGATGTTTGCAACGGTATTAGTCTTGTTGGTTATTCCGGCATTATTATCCGTGCATGAAAGTATTGCTGATAGATTTACACAAAATAATGTAGCGGTGCCTGATGAAGAAAACACCGTTACATTATCTAGTGACCGATAGACCAATAAGCTTCATATAGCAAATGTATCTGGAGCATGACTAGCATCGTCTTCTTATAGTGCAATTGCTGTGGCCCTAATAACTGAAACATCTCTAAGCTAAAATAGAACTCAAAATAAGGCAAGCGTATATTATTGTAGGCTTGCCTCCTTATTAAAATTAATGTTTGACTGCCGTAGGTTTACTCACTAAATATAGCCAAACATAGCCAGCGATACCGGCTAATAATGACGCCCCAAGAATCCCCGTTTTTGCCATTAGAAGTAACTCTGCATTATTGCCAAAAGCAAGTTGAGCAACAAATATCGACATAGTGAAACCGATACCCGCCAATAGTGAGACACCAGCGATCTGAGTAAAGCGAGTATCTTTTGGTAATTCTGCTATGCCTAATTTAAGTACTAGCCAACTAATACCTGCAATTCCAATAAATTTTCCTAGGATCAAACCAAGTGAAACACCTAGCATAACGGGATGAGTCATTGTTTCAGTTAATGAACCGAATTCAAGAGGAATGCCTGCATTAGCTAAAGCGAAAATTGGAATAATTAAATAAGCTACAGGACTATGCCAAGTACGCTCAAGTCGTTCTAGCGGTACGCCAACACTCATGACGCTGGTTTCTAAATTTTGGACTACAGCGCGTAGGGGATCGTTGGTCATAATACTTTGGCCAGGAAGATAACTAGCATCAAACTTATGTATTAAATTTTTCACATGTTTGCTGAAAAGTTTAGGGTCATATTTTGGCATCGCAGGTACTGACATAGCGCCGAGTATGCCGGCAAGAGTAGGGTGAATACCGGATAATAATAAGGCATACCAAAGCATGATGGCTACAGTGAAATATGGTAACGTTTTACGGATACCTAGCTTGTTAAATGCAAGCAGTAGAATAAACAGTCCACCCGCAATAAATAGTGGGGTAATAACAATGGTTTCGGTATAAAATACTGCAATAACCAATACTGCACCTAAGTCGTCGACAATGGCTAAGGCGATTAAAAAAGTAATCAATGCCTTGGGAACTCGGCTGGCAAGCAAGGCTAATACACCCACTGCAAAAGCAATATCCGTTGCCATCGGTATTCCCCAACCACTCGCTGCATCACCTTCAGGATTAATTATAAAGTAGATTAAAGCAGGCACCACCATACCACCAATTGCAGCTGCAATTGGCAAGATAGCATTGCGTAGTTTAGCCAGTTCACCTACTAATATTTCACGCTTTAATTCCAGACCAACCACAAAGAAAAATAAAGCCATAAGACCATCATTTATCCAATGATGAAGTGACATTTCTACAGCCCAGCTAGCCACACCCAAACTGATGGGCATATGAAGAATGTGTAAATAATTTTCTGCGAATGGGCCATTGGCTAAAATTAAAGCGAGTATGGCTGAGCTCATTAACAACAGACCACTGGTCGTTTGACGATGAATAAATTCCTCAAGAGGACCGATAAACTTTTCAAAACTTTCTTCCCACGGGGCAAGGTACACGCCTCGATTCGTTTTGGGGTTTATATTGTTATTGTCACTCATGTTTTATGTTTCCTTTACAAACAGTGTGTTGTTGGCAGATTTAATTATAGTCGAAGTGATGGGGTTTATGATTTGTCGCTCTACGGAGATCGCATAAAAAGATTCTATGACTTCATCGGTATGACCAATCGCATTGACGTTATATTGTTCAACTACTTCAAGTTCGATAGCTTGAGGAGCAATAAATATTCCTACACCTTCCTTGCCAAATGCTTTCATTAGAGCACTATCGTCAAATTCAGCAACAAGATGTGGATGAATACGATTTTTGTCTAACCATTGATCGATGGATGAACGAAGCTGATTACCGCTACTTGGTAGCAGCATCGGGGCGCCATTCAGGCAGTATGGGAAGTTACCCGTTAATTGCTTTTTTAATGTTTCAGTGGCAAAAAAACTGACTGAACTTCCGCCTAATTTATGACTGAAACCACGTGCGCTTATCGTAGATGGAATGGGACGATCGGCTAGTACAAGATCTAAACGATGAACCGCTAATTCAGCAAGTAGGGTATCGAGATCAGCTTCGCGGCAGACCATTCGTACTGAATCTGACATTTTTAAGGCCGGTAACAAAATTCGATGTGCAATAGATTTTGATAGTACATCAACAACACCTACCTTAAATTGCGTAGGTCGGTTGTCAGGTAAGTGATGCATCATTTGTTCTAGCTCACTACCGAGCGAGAATATCTCATCGGCAAAGCTCAGTGCTAAACGGCCGATTTCTGTGAGTTCTATATTTCGTCCGACCTTATGAAATAATTCGCTACCAAAGTGTGTTTCTAATAAGGTGATTTGACCGCTGATGGTTTGCGGCTTTATAGACAAATGTTCGCTTGCGCGAGCAATGCTACCTTCCTTTGCGACTATCCAGAAATAATATAGATGTTTATAGTTGACCAAAACTGCATCCTCATAAAGTACGTTTTTATCGAGCACTTTAGCATTTATATTCGTATTTTACGAGTTAAGTCAGTGTTTGCTGAATACCGTTTTAAACTGACAAATAATTCTAATAATAGTACTGCCAATTGAGCTGTTGATAGCAATGATGATCATTATGTTTAGAGTTAAGAGAACAGTGTTTTTATGATCTTGTTAGACACCATATGCTTTTTTTGAGCACTTTAAAAGTACGTCTTAATGAGGATTAATCACTACTACTAATAATAATAGTCAACTACCTCAAATTAAAGGCCGATTAACTGTTGGTAAAAACCACTGGAAATAGATGTTTTAAGCGTAACAAAAGTCAAAACTGTAAATATAAGTTAACACTTGCTGTTTAACGATATAGGCAAACAAATACGGTAGTTAAGATTTTATTTTGACTTGTTATGTTAACGATAGGTTACAGGTCGACAGAAATTATAAGATGAGAATTTTCAAATAAACATTAATAAACAATGGTGTAGATGAGGGGCATGATAACTGCTAATAATTAAGAGGTTAAGCCAAATTGTAGTTAAAGAGCCATGATTAATAAGTAACCTTATTAATTATTGACTTAGTAGTATTTGTATATGCTTTTTATCAACACCGTGTTGAATAAAGACGAATGTTGAACTCATTGTTCACAGTTAATAGTTGAGGTCATGTTATGAGTAAAAGTAAGGTTATAGTAGCAGATGATAATCCGATTGTTCGTGCCGGTCTTAATAGATATCTTAATGAAGAAGCAGATATTGAGGTAATTGCTGAAGCTACTAGTGCAGAACAAGCATATCGCTTATTTAATGACTTAAATCCTCATGTGATACTTATTGGCTGCCTTTACACTAGAGGCATGAGTGGTCTAGAAGCCTTGAGGCGAATTTTGATACGACATCCAGTGGCAAAAGTAATTATGTATACAATGTTCGACAATCTGGCATTTGCTGGCTATTTATTAAGCTGTGGTGCCAAGGGCTATATTACGGGTCTGTCAGATCCCAATGAATTAATCAGCGCTATTAGAACAGTGCAAACTGGCAAAATTTATATAAGTTCAAACATGGCACCAAAAATAGCTTTACAAGCTATGCCAGATGAAAACAATCCACTCAAATGTTTAAGTACCAGAGAATTTGAAATGTTCAGATTGTTGGCGGAAGGATGTTCGGTAAAGGAAATCTCTGAAATTCTTAACGTCGGTAGTAAAACAGTAGCCAATTATCAAACTAATATTAAACATAAATTAGATATTCATTCTCCGGTCGACATTGTGCGTATGGCGATTAGATACGACGTAATAAGAATGCATTAAAATTATTAAACTCAAGTTTAAATTATAGTATTTGGAAAAACTGATGATAGAAATAGGAGAAACTCGTAATGATTGTATATCGAATTGGCATAGAGTCTATCCCTGATGATGAAGGCATTTTTGCTGACATTGTGTTTTGTTTGAGAAAAATAATAATTAACTAAAAGGAAGAAATCATGAAGCTGAAAACATTATCAATCGCAATGATGGCATTAGCCGCTACTGGT
>JBLIKM010000088.1:0-6925 GCA_047636295.1 Methylophagaceae bacterium | reverse complement strand
AGGACTAGAAGTGTTTGTCGTTGCATGTCCGAAATGTCTGACCATGTTTGATGATGCACATAAAACATCTGGATTTGAAGACAAGTTTGTGGTGCGTGAGTTAATAGAGTTGATCAATGACTGTGTTGTATATGATGAGCCAGACGTCGAGTCAGATGTTGTGTCAATAGAACAAGCTGCTGTATGAGCCCAGAGAATGGCAATGAATTAGTTAAGATCGCGATAGCGTCGAAAGATATGTACGCCGCTGTTGCGGTCTATGATGTTGCACAGGGTCAAGATCAATTCGAGCTGGAAACGATTTTTTGTAATGAGCGACGTAACATTCTGAAATTAGCACGCTGGGAGCACACACCTGCAAGCGTACTTAAAGTCCTATCACAGTTGCATGATCAAGCGGTTCAGTTGCGTATAGATAAAAACCCAAGTACTAACGGCGAGACATTACAGCAACAGTATCTGGAAGTTGGCAGTTCAAAACTGATTGATCTGATTGCACAACATTGTAATGCTTCAGTAGAGGTGTTGTTAGAAATAGCTACACGTGAAGATGATTTGCAGATAGTGAAAGCCGTGTGTACGAATTCAAACTCGGATGATTGGGTGCTTATTACCGTGGATAAAAGGTTTCCAGCCTATTTTGACCGTGAGATAGCCATGCATTCTAATAGCCCGGCAGCATTACTAGAAACGATTTATGCCCGAGGTAGTAACTACATTAAAGCAGCTGTTATCACACATAAAAACTGCCCACAATCTTTATTGGACAAGGCATCGTATGAATCGGATGCGACGATCTTGCGACATTTAGCCGCTAATGAACATATTGCCGACAGTGTACTGGTAAGACTATCACAACATGCTGAAGCCTCGGTTAGGCGAGTAGCTGCTAGTAATCTAATGTTGCCTAATATAGAGATAGATAAGCTAGCTAGAGATAAAGTTGTTGCCGTCAGACGTGCTGTTGCTTCACGGAGTAATCTTGCACCGTCATTACTTCAGTATTTGGCTAAGGATTCTTACCACTGGGTAAGACTATGGGTGGCGCGTAACCCCGCAATGCCTGCTTCTTTGCTGGCAGAACTGGCTAAAGATGAAAATAAGGACGTTAGACGGGCTGTTGCAAGAAATCCTAAGTGCCCAATGGATTTACTTAAACAGTTAGCACAGGATGATATTTCATGGGTGCGTGCAGCGGTTGCATACCAAGAAAATGCACCGGTAGATTTACTGCTGCAATTACAACATGACGATGATGTTGATGTGTTGTGCGGGGTAGCAAATAACGCACATACACCACCAACAGTGTTGCAGAGATTATCTCAATCTATAAAAGACGATATCCGACGCGGGGTGATTTTGAATTCAGATGCATCACGTGAAACGTTATTGCCGTTGCTAGAAGACCCCTATTACTTACACCGATTATTATTGGTAGGTAATAAGGCACTGTTTGATGAGGATAAATGGACAATGCATGATGATTCTGACCCATCGGTCAGGTTTATCGTCTTTAGATGGTTTGCAAGAAAATTTATGCCGTAGCCACTGCATAAAGAATATTGATAACTGATAAGTTTGATTAGGAGAGTACATATGAAAATACTAGTTGCAGTTAAAGAGGTCGCGGCCTTGGATGAAGATTTTGAATTACGCGATGATGGACGGGATGTCGATGAAGACTTTTTACTTTACGACCTTAACGAGTGGGATGATTTCTCATTAGAAGAGGCAATGCGGATCAAAGAAGAATCCGATGGCGAAGTAGAAGTGGTAGTGGTGTCTATTGGCCCAGATCGAATTGAAGATAGTTTACGTAAATGCTTAGCCAAAGGTGCAGATCGTGCAATTCGAGTTTGGGACGATTCAATGGAAGGTTCAGACTCAATTACTATCGGACATGTCTTATCAGCTGTCGCCAAGAAAGAACAACCTAATATGATTTTTGCAGGCGTGCAATCATCCGATGAGGCAAATGCTTCTACAGGTATTTCCTTAGCTAATAAGTTAGGTTGGCCTCATGCCGCGGTTGTAGCTGGATTACAGTACAAGGCCAATGATAGTAAGGCGGTAATATCTCGCGAACTTGAAGGCGGTGTCTCTCAAGACGTGGAAATTATCTGTCCTTCAGTTTTGACCATTCAACTGGGTATCAATACACCGCGTTACGCATCATTACGTGGCATTAAACAGGCAGCCAAAAAACCGATTGAAGAATTGTCTTCTAGTGATTTAGGCATGTCAGAACAAGAAGTCGGGTTGAACAGTGCTAAATCAAATGTACGTCGTATGTATGTTCCTGTGAAGGGTATGGCAGAAATAATTGAGGGCACGTCGGCTGAAAGAGCTGCCAAGCTAATCGATATAATTAAGAACTTCAAAGGAGAGTAATAATGAAGACAATTTTGGTAATTACGGAACACCGCCGTGACGAACTACGTCCAATTTCTTTGGAACTAATTACTGCAGCACAAGATCTACGTCAAGCTGAAGATGACAAGGTTGTTGTGGCTATCATTGGTAACCAAGCTGACTCATATATTCCCGAGCTATCAGTCCAAGGTGTTGATGAAATTGTAACGGTTAAAGATGATTCAACTGAATTTGATTCTGATATCTATGAAGCGACCGTCAAAGCCTTGATTGAAAGTAAACAACCGTCAGTTGTTTTACTGCCACATTCGATAGACTCATTAGGCTATGCGGCGACATTAGTTGAAAAAAGCAATTATGGCTTTGCTACTGACGTATTCCAAGTTGAATACGATGGTGATGATCTTGTCGCTACCCGTGCAGGCTATAACCAGAAGGTAAATGTCGAAATCGATTTCCCTAACAAAGATATTGTTATTCTGACTGTGCGTCCAGGTGTTTATAAGCCGATTGAACAAACAGCAAGCCCTACGATATCATCTCAGGAGCCGGCGTCAGTAGAATCACGTAGCAAAAACATACAATTTGTTGAGTTAGCGAGTGATGGTGATGTCGATATATCCACATCAGAATTTATGATGTCTATTGGACGCGGCATTGCAGATGAAGAAAATGTTGAGCAATTCCGTGAATTAGCTGAAATGCTTGAGGCAACCTTGGGGTGTTCACGGCCAATTGCTGATGCGGGTTGGTTACCAAAATCAAGGCAGGTAGGCCAATCGGGTAAAGTCGTTGGTGCTTGTAAGCTTTATCTTGCCATGGGTATTTCAGGTTCTATTCAACATATGGCTGGAATGAAACATGTTCCAACGATTATTGCTGTTAACACCGATCCAAATGCCTCAATTTTCACGATTGCTAAATATGGCATTATTGGTGATATTTTTGAGATTGAAGAAGAGTTACGCGACCTGTTAGGTTAATAGTCGCTATAGCATTGACCTATAATCAATAAGGGGCAGGCTAGGTAGAGCTGCCCCTTATTGATCTGACAAAACGTAAAAATTAAAACTATTATAATTAATTAGACTAAATGCACTATTTTAAGCGTGCTAAAAACATTAAACATTAAACATTAAACATTAAACCTTGAGCTTGAGCTTGAGCCTTGTTTTGGATTTTTCATGTCTCTGAAAAAACAGATAAAACACCCACCCTCATCTCATGCTTCCTCACAGATTACTGCTATTAATTAAATTTAATTTTTACTAGTTATCAATGTAATTTTGTTATCTAAGCTACTACCTTGGTAGTAATTCCTCATGAGAATTTTCTAAACAATAAAATCCCGATAATCTGTGAGTTAATTAGATACTCAATATTATAATAATTTATGGAGCAGAGAGATGACTAGAAATTCAATACTAAATGGCAGGCACAAAGCGCTTGGATCCAGTTTGGACGGAGAAACATGGTGTGATATGACTATTCCATGGAGCTACAATACTGACCCACAAGATGAAGTTGTCGCTGTTCGAACATGTGCAGGACTTTATGATGTTACTGCATTAAATATTCTCAACGTAAATGGACCTGACGCTGAGAGTGTGTTGGATAAATTAGTCGCCATTGATGTAACGGCTATGGCCCCAGGTTCATCAAAACTTGCAGCTGAAGTAAATGAATTTGGCGTAATCACTGACGATATCATGATCATTCGTGATGCTAAAGATATGTTTCGTGTGTCACACGGTAGTGGTAATACGCCTGACAATTTGGCTATTTTGGCCAAAGGCAAAGATATTCATATTGAAGCAGATAACGATGGACATGTTTTATCACTCCAAGGTCCTAAATCATTAGAGATTTTATCTCCATATGTTGATTTTAATTTAGCTGATTTACCCTATTTTAAGCATCAAAAAACGACATTATTCGGCTGTGATATACATATTGCTCGTGGTGGTTATTCAGGTGAACGTGGTTACGAAGTTTATTGTGCTTCCAAAGATGCCATTATGATTTGGGATGAAATATTGAAGGTTGGACAATCATTGGGTGCCATCGCTGCATCTTGGGACTCACTCGATCTGACGCGTATTGAAGCTGGTTTGTTATTTTTTCCTTTTGAAATGCCAGAAGGCAATACCACGCCTTGGGAAGTGAATATGGCATGGGGTGTTGATGTTAATAAAAAAGCAGATTATGTAGGTAAAGACGCCTTACTTATGCTTAAAGGACGTGAGCGGTTTAAACAGACGGGACTTGTTTGCAATAGTCGTACTGCCGTCGAAGCGGGTGCCAAACTTATTAAAGATGGTAAAGAAATTGGCGTCGTGACCAGTGCCTGTTTTAGTCGCTATTTGATGCTATCAATTGCAATGGTACATATTAAACCTGAGTTCTCCCATGTCGGCACGGCGGTTACGGTAGTGGGTAGTTCAGAATGTAAAGCGAAAGTTGCACGAACGCCTTTTTATGATCCAATGAGATTACGCTCTCATCCTGAAAAAAAGTAACTAAATAGACTGGGGTTTAAAGGTTATTAAATCCTAATTATGTACTGAATTAGTTTGATCTATTTAAGGTTGAACATTGTAATTGTAAGGTTAAATTATGGAACGACAATACTGGATTAGAAGCAAACCTGTATACACTTCGTTGCTATGGCATGAAAAAGCTACTGCTCATTTAGTCATTGCTGAAGGTGATGGAGGAATGGCTGTATTAAAATTATTACAGCAGAAATATCCCATTCAAATAGTGAGAGGTTTTTTTGCAAAATCTCCAGACTCACTAAAAAAATATGCTGATATTATTATCACCTTAGCGCCAAATGAATTTACTGTTTTTGCTAATGCTAATGATGCTTTAGAAGCATTTAAAAATAGTTTAGCTGATTGTCACATGGGAACCCGCTTTTATCTTGCCGGCTCAGAGGAATTTATTTGGCAAGTAGCAAAGGAACTATATCAGTTTGGTGTTCAAAGCGATGATATAGATAAAGAGTTATGTGGCTCTTTGGCTCGAACTGTCTATTGTGTGCATTGCAAAGCAATTACACAAAATGCGCATCATAATATTGTTACCTGCTCAGGATGTCAGCGAAAATTGTTTGTTAGAGACCATTTTTCAAGACGAATAGGTGCTTATATGGGATTGATGGTGGATGCTGAGCAACCTGGCGATTTACCCACAATTAATGAGGTGTACCCATGAGTCACTTAGATGTAAAAGTAGCGGCTATTGAGCAAGTGACTGAATATGTAAAACATTTCACCCTGATCAGTGAAAATGGCGAAAAATTGCCTGCCTTTTCAGGGGGTAGCCATGTGGTGCTTGCGTTGAATATTAAAGGTAGAATTCATCGTAATCCTTACTCGCTGATGAGTTCGCCACTCCATACAGAAAATTATGGTGTTTCGGTAAGAAAACAAGAGATGTCACGTGGTGGCTCAGTATTTATGCATGATCAGATTGAGGTAGGGTCACGTTTTCAAATCACTTACCCCGTCAACCTATTTTCCCTATCAAAACTAAGTCATAAAAACATTTTGATTGCAGGCGGAATCGGTATAACGCCTTTTTTATCACAAATAGTAGACTTGAACAGAACGCAAACTGATTACGAATTACATTACGCCTATCGATCACCAGAACATGGTGCATTTCGTGAAGAAATACAAGAGATGTGTGGCAGTCGTAGTCATTTTTACGTGGCGAGTGACGAGCAACTAATGGATTTTTATTCACTACTGTCACAGCAACCATTGGGCACACACGTTTATGTTTGTGGGCCAGAACCTATGGTCAATGCGATGATTGCAGCAGCACGTGAGCTAGGATGGCCTGAAAAGCATATTCATAATGAACAATTTACTGCGCCACAAGTGGGCGAGGCATTCAAGGTTAAATTGGCTATTTCAAATATTGATATCGAAGTGCCAACAGATATGAGCATGTTGGAGGCGATAGAAGAGGCTGGGGTAGATGCGCCTTTTTTATGCCGAGGCGGAGCATGTGGTCGTTGTGAGCTAGAAGTTGTAGCATGTGATGGTTCAATAATACATCATGATAACTATCTGACTGATGCAGAAAAAACAAGTGGTAAGAAAATAATGCCATGTGTTTCTCGCGCTAAATGCCAAAATATTGTGGTTAACCTATAAGGTGAAATTATGAGTCAAACATTCAAAAAAGAAACATTCAGGGACGATTATACCTTTGCTAATTCAGCTGAAGCTATTAAACGATTTCCTTTTCCTTTTCCGGAAGATGAGTACATGTATTCGGTTAATATGGAACCGCATGTCAAAACCGCAGAGGGGTCAATAACAGAGTTTGTAATAGATGTAGATGAGCACTACGTAGCTGAATGTGAAGATAAAATAATAACTTTAGAAAAAGATCCAGATCGTTACCTGAGTCTTCCACATATGATGGATGCACAATGGGACACTTTAGAGTTGATTATGGATTCAATGTCTAGCGATTACCCCGAACTATTCAAACTGACAAAAGAGGGTAATAACTGGACATGGGTTAATAAGCC
>JBLIKM010000087.1:0-6998 GCA_047636295.1 Methylophagaceae bacterium | reverse complement strand
TTGTGGCAGATCAATTAAACGTGCTTGTGCAGGGCGGGTAATACCATCCTTCAATGTCACACCTTGGCGTAATAGTGCCAAAGCGTGTTGATCCGGAATGTTTTCGACTTGCACCCAGTAAGTTTTTTCTAGTTTATGTTTGGGATCACTAATGTAATGTTGTAAGGGGCCTGAATCCGTTAATAATACTAAACCTTCACTATCTCGATCTAAGCGACCAGCAGGATAAACCCCTGTTATTGTGACAAAGTCTTTTAAGGTTTGACGACCCGCTTCATCGGTAAATTGGCTAAGCACATTAAACGGTTTGTTGACTAGAATCAATTTGGTCATAGATGAGTACTGGTGAATGAGGTATTAAATGAATTAAACACTGTGACATTTCTTTATTTTTTTGCCGCTGCCACAAAAACAAGGCTCATTTCGGCTCAGTTTAACGGGAGCTAAAATCTCCCCATCAACATAAAACCACTGCTTATTTTGTTTAATAAAATTAGATCGTTCGTGTAACTGGCCTATCGGTTCATCTTGATAAAATGCGATAAATTTGACTATCGCATTATTGCCAGTAGAGCTATGACTGATAATTTTCAAACCCAACCATTGTGTTTGTTGGCTTGTTTGGCGAAGCACTGTCTCATCATCAGCTTGTCGTTTATTAGTATGTAATGTGGCGATAAGATAAGCAATATCACCGATGACAAAGGCGCTGTAGCGAGAACGCATTAATTGCTCGGCACTACTGGCCGTTAAATCGCCATTGTGCAGTGCCTTGCAACACACTTGATATGATTTATTGCTATTGCAGGGGCAAGCTAATGAGGATGTCTTAGTCATCGTTAAGAACGATTGATTTTAATGACATTCATCACTTCAAAATCGAACCCTGCAATCTGTTCGATGTCAGGATAATAAATTAGATCGACGCGTGCACCTTTCAGTGTTTTATACATTTTTTGCCGTTTATATTTAAACGGCACATCACAATCTAGTAATAACACGGTATTTTGAATCCAGTTATCCGTTTGGCGTTGCACATGAGATTCGACTTTTTGCATACGAGAATGGATCAGTTTTTCATTTTCAAGCAGCAGTTTTTTAAGTGGTTTCATTAGCTGGAATGTTGGTAACGACGATAGAGTATACCTACCCGTTCAACATAAACTTTAGTTTCAGTATAGGGTGGCACGCCCTTATATTTTTTAACGGCATTAGGGCCGGCATTATAAGCAGCCGTTGCCAATGTGATATCACCATTGAACGTAGTCAATAATTGGGCTAGATACTTTACGCCTCCTTGAATATTTTGTTGAGCATTAAAGGCATTTTTCACCCCTAGTTCTTTTGCGGTTGCAGGCATGAGCTGCATTAAACCCTGTGCACCAACGTGTGATTTAGCATTAGGATTAAAATGTGATTCAGCATGAATTAAGGCACGCACCAGTGCTGGATCAACCGCATGTGTGTTAGCACTAAGTTTAACAAGATCAGCATAATCAGTGGTATTAAGTTGGACTGTATTCCAGTTGATTGTTGAAGAAGGATTACAGGCATAACAATTAAATCGTAATACCTCATACTCGGTATTTATCGGTTTTTGATCTGAAAAGGTAACAATAGAATGTGATTTTGATTTGTAGATAAAGGTTGTTTTAGCGGCACTTTTTTTGCTTGAAATATTAGAAAACTCTACTGCGCCATCATCGGCATAGATCGTTTGAATAGGTTCAGCAGACCACACTAGCGCAGGAAACAACACTGCGCTAGAAATCAGAGTGAGTTTAAATCGCAACATGACTTGATAGGCTAAATGTATCGGCCAGCAGAAGCGACGACAATAACAATCAGGCCAATACTAAGATTGATAGCAATCAGTTGGCGAAGTTGATTGAGTGCCTTGCCACCGGCTTCCCATTCCTTAGCAATAACAGCACGTTGTAACTTTTTATAGGGGCTGAAATAAAGATGCATGAATAGCAACATCATAACCAAGCCCAATGTCAGCATGATATGGATATGAGGGCCGACAGCGGCCATGCCACCAAAGCCTTTAATAATCATCCATAAACCACTGGTTAATAGAATGATAACGGACGCCCAAACCCATGGGAAGAAGCGTTGAAATACTTGTGACCATAAGGTGAGTCTTATGGGGGCATCCAGTAAACTGCCAGCGACAGGGCGTAATACTATGTAGGCGAAAAACATGCCGCCAACCCAAATGACTGAAGATAAAAGATGTAATGCGATAGCAAAAATCATGTTGTGTTCCTATATATTTTAGTGAGAAGTAATGCTAAAGGAAATATCGGCTATTTTCTGCTTCCATTCTTTAGGACCTGAAGTATGAACAGATTCACCGCGGCTATCAACGGCAACTGTGACGGGCATATTTTCCACCGTAAATTCACGTATTGCTTCCATTCCGAGTTCTTCAAAGGCTACGATACGTGAAGCTTTGATGGCTTTGGATACTAAATAGGCTGCTCCTCCAACGGCAATCAATGACACGGAACGATGTTTTTTGATTAAATCGATAGCCACTATACCGCGTTCGGCTTTTCCTATCATACCGAGTAGTCCGGTTTTTTCTAACATCATATCGGTAAATTTATCCATGCGTGTTGCTGTAGTAGGTCCTGCTGGGCCAACAATTTCATTTTTAACAGGATCAACCGGACCTACGTAATAGATAAAACGATTATGGAAGTCGAGCCCAGCTGGCAGCGATTCGCCATTTGCAAATAGATCAGCAATCTTTTTATGAGCAGCATCACGACCCGTTAGTAAATTTCCTGATAGTAGTAATGTATCCCCCGGTTGCCATTGCTCAATCTCACCCTGAGTGACGGTATTCAAATCAATATGGCGGGTATTAGCGGCAGCTTGCCATGTAATATCAGGCCAATCGGATAAACTAGGTGGTTCAAACTGTGCTGGGCCACTGCCATCTAGTGTGAAATGAGTATGACGGTTAGCGGCACAATTAGGAATCATCGCCACAGGTAATGAGGCTGCATGGGTGGGATAGTCACTCACTTTGACATCAAGCACAGTAGTGAGACCACCTAAACCTTGTGCGCCGATACCTAGTTGATTGATTCTTTCATATAACTCAATGCGCAGCTTTTCAGCTGCTGTTTGTGCGCCACGCGATATTAAATCTTGAATGTCGATAGATTCCATTAACGATCTTTTGGCCATCAACATGGCTTTTTCAGCCGTACCGCCGACGCCAATACCAATAATACCTGGTGGGCACCAACCTGCACCCATTTTGGGTACTGTTTTTAATACCCAATCGATTACGCTATCGCTGGGATTTAGGATGACAAATTGTGCTTTATTTTCAGAACCGCCACCTTTAGCCGCTATATGGATCTCAAGCTTGTCGCCTAATACTATTTCGGTGTTAATAACGGCGGGCGTATTATCCTTGGTATTGGTACGCGATCCTACTGGGTCACTGACTATCGAGGGGCGCAGCACATTATCCGGATGCAAGTAAGCGCGACGCACACCTTCATTGACCATATCATCAAGACTTTGATCGGTTTGCCACTGTACATCCATGCCGACTTTGATAAACACATTAACAATGCCGGTATCTTGGCAAATGGGTCGTTTATCTTCGGCGCACATACGCGAGTTGACTAATATTTGAGCAATCGCATCTTTAGCCGCAGGCGATTGTTCTAATTCATACGCCTTGGCCATTGCCTGAATAAAATCTTTAGGATGGTAACAGGCAATAAACTGCAAGGCATCGCTAACACTATCAATAAAGTCTTGTTGTTTTATGACTGTCATATTGCATGGATCCTTGATGCTTTTTTTTGTTTATTTTGCAGCTAGTCGTGATGTCAGTTCAGCAATGATCTCGCTAATTGGGAACTCGGCGACATCGCCATCAGCGCGACGCTTATATTCAATTAGACCTTGATCTAAACCACGTTCGCCTAATACTAAGCGATGTGGAATGCCCATCAACTCCATATCAGCAAAAGCAACACCTGGTCGTAGACCACGGTCATCAAACAGAATATCAAAATCTGCATCAACTAATTGTATATACAAGGCTTCTGCAGCTTCACGTAAACGTACTGATTTATGTGCATTAATCGGCACTAAAACGACTTGAAAAGGCGCGATAGACAATGGCCAAATGATGCCACGGTCATCATGGTTTTGTTCGATAGCGGCTGCGACAACCCGAGATACGCCGATGCCGTAACAGCCCATGGTGAGGACTTTTGATTTGCCGGTGTCAGCTAATACATTGGCATTAAGTTTTTTACTATAATTATCACCGAGTTGGAAAATATGGCCGACTTCAATACCGCGTGCAATATCTAATGTGCCTTTACCGTCAGGACTCGCATCACCTGCTACGACATTACGTAAGTCAGCTGTTTCTGGTTCAGCTAAATCACGCGCCCAGTTAACGCCGGTTAGATGTTTGTCATTTTCATTAGCACCGCAGACAAAATCAGCAGTATGAGCAGCGGCACGATCAACAATAATAGGGATAGTTAAACCGATAGGCCCAATAGAACCAATGTTGGCACCACACGCGTTTAAAACTTGTTCGGGAGTAGCAAACGTAAGTGGAATAGCAACGGCTGGATGTTTTTCAGCTTTAATGTCATTAAGCTCGTGATCGCCACGTAATACTAATGCCACAACGGTGCCTTTTTCAGTTCCTTCGACCAATAAGGTTTTTAGACAGTGTGTTGATGGAATATTTAGGAACGCACAGACTTCATCTATTGTATGTTTTTTTGGTGTATCAACAAGGGTCATCGCGGCTGTTGCAGCAGGGCGTTGCCCAGCTGGAGCGATCGCTTCGGCTAATTCAATATTAGCGGCATAATCACTACCATCACTGAATACAATGGCATCTTCGCCAGAATTCGCCAATACGTGAAACTCATGAGACTGCTCGCCACCGATACTACCAGTGTCAGCCTGTACAGGGCGAAAGTTCAGTCCGATACGATCAAAAATACGGGTGTAAGCGACAAACATATCATCATATGTTTTTTGTAATGATTGATGGTCTAGGTGGAATGAATAGGCGTCTTTCATTAAAAATTCACGGGCGCGCATCACACCAAAACGTGGCCGTGTCTCATCGCGGAATTTAGTTTGAATTTGGTAAAAAGTAATGGGTAATTGTTTATAACTACGAATTTCTTGGCGCACTAAATCAGTGATAACTTCTTCGTGCGTAGGGCCATAACAAAATTCATTATTATGGCGATCAGTCATGCGTAATAATTCAGGGCCATATTTTTCCCAACGAGCACTTTCTTTCCATAATTCAGCAGGTTGGATTGACGGCATTAATAATTCTTGTGCGCCAGCTTTAGCCATTTCTTCACGGATAATAGCTTCGGTTTTACGTAATACTTTCAGCCCCATGGGTAGCCAAGTATATAGCCCTGATGCAAGCCGACGGATAAGGCCCGCACGGAGCATCAATTGATGACTGACTACTTCAGCATCAGCAGGGGTTTCTTTTAAGGTAGAGATAAGTATTTGAGAAGCGCGCATGTCGGGCTGTAATCCTATTTTATAGTTTTTATAGTGGTTGTAATGAGTTAGAAGGTACCGTGATTCCAGCCCCAATTTTGTCTTTCAGCATCCGTCATACTGATATAAATACGCGGCCCTGATATGCCAAGATGTTCGGTAATTAATGTACATAATATATCGGAAAAAGCGGTGCGATCAGCTGGTAAACCTAGGGCTCGATAATCCAAAAATGCGGCAGCCTCATTGCTGCCACCCATAATTATATTGGCTTTAGCTTCAATGGACACCATGACATAATTTTCAGGCTTGCCCGCTGCCTTCGCCACAGTTTGGCTTACGACTTTTAATAACATGGCTTCATCTGGCACGTTTTGATTCGTTACAATATTAAGATAAGGCATGATGCTGCTCCTTTATTGACAATATTTAGTGATGCTTGCTTGCGATTCCTGGATTTTTTTCTGCCGTTCTTCTTCTGCTAGGCGGCTTACATTACCGTCAGCATCTATTGCTCTTCTACCAGGATTGTTTTGGTATTGTTGTAATTGTTTTTTGGCCTTGTTGCAGTTTCTTTGTTTATTAGCTTCATTTACAGCCTCAACTTCTTTTTGGTTCTGTTGTTTTAAACGTAGTTGAGCTTCAGAATCTTGTTGGCTGATGAGTTGATCAATTTGTTGTTGTGCGGCATCAGGATCAATTGCTGGTGGCGAAGGGTCTTTGATGATGGTCGCAGTAATATCTCGTGGGGCTTGTTGAGAATAATGTGTTTGGCCATCTTTATCCACCCACTTATATGTTTCAGCAAACGTGGCGGTGGTGAACAGTGTTGATAGGATAAAAGTGAGACAGACTAGCCGTAGATGCGGTATAAACATAAACCTTCTCCTCTAAATGTATTTTTAGTCATAAATTCTACGCCAAAGTGGTCAATCATAAAATGTCTGATATTTCTTCTCGATTTGAAAAACACATTGAAATCATGAGCCCTAATGCCGTTGCGGTTGATTTATTAGCTGCAGAAACGGGGCTATCAAAACAACATATCAAACAAGTCATGCAAAAAGGCGCAGTATGGGTGAGTAAAGGTAAAAAAACGCAACGACTTCGTCGCGCGAAAAAAGCCGTTCATATTGGTGAAATATTACACTTATATTATGACCAAATGGTGCTAGATAAAGTGCCTCCCGAACCAACTTTAATAGCTGATGAAGGTCGTTATAGTGTGTGGAATAAACCTTATGGTATGTTGTCGCAAGGTTCAAAATGGGGAGACCATTGTACGATTACTCGCTGGGCAGAACAGCATCTTAGTCCTCAGCGTGTGAGTTTCGTTGTGCATCGCCTTGATCGCGCTGCGAATGGTTTAATTATCATTGCACATGAAAAAAATGCTGCGGCAGCATTATCCTCGTTATTTCAACATCGACAAATAGATAAACGTTATCAAATTTGGGTTCATG
>JBLIKM010000086.1:0-7048 GCA_047636295.1 Methylophagaceae bacterium | reverse complement strand
GACATGCAAGCTGAATTAGCAAAACTTAATCTCGCTTTATATGCCAAGGAGAAATCGGCCTGGGATGGCGCTGGATTGTTACAGGTCGTTATAGCTAAACATACAAAACAATCATCGGCTAAAAGCATCGACGAGCCTTTAGTGCCACTCTATCCTTCACAGCGATAGTCGTTCAATAATCGCGCCGATGGCGGTAGTTAACTGGCTTAAGTCCGCTGTATTGATAATATAAGGTGGCATAATATAAATCAGCTTTCCAAAAGGCCGGATCCAGACACCTTGGTCAACAATGAATTCGGCTAACCAATCCATATGTTGATTCATTGGTTGATGGAGCTCAACAACGCCAATTGCCCCTTTTACTCGCACCTCGTTTACTAAGGCATGTGACTGGTAGGGCATTAACTCATTGATTAACTGCTGTTCAATAGCGTTAACTTGTCCTTGCCAATCAGATTCCAACAATAAATCTAAACTCTCGCAGGCTACTCGACAGGCTAATGGATTGCCCATAAAGGTAGGCCCATGCATCAATGTCCCGTTGCCATCGGCCGCAATGCCATTAACAACCTTGTCATTACACATCGTGGCAGCTAGGGTCATATAACCGCCTGTTAAGGCTTTCCCCACACACAAAATATCTGGACAAATATCGGCTTGTTCGTAGGCAAATAAACTGCCTGTTCGACCAAAGCCGGTGGCTATTTCATCCAGTATTAATAAAACATCGTATTGATCACACAATGCACGTACTTGGCGAAGATATTCAGGACAATAAAAACGCATTCCGCCTGCACCTTGCACTAAAGGTTCAATGATGACGGCAGCTATTTCTTGCTGGTTCTCTATTAATAACTGACGAAATTCAGCAATGTCACTATCTTGCCACTCTTTATCAGTGCGACATGTTGGCGCAGGTGCGAACAAATGTTTTGGCAATACTTGCTCAAACATACTGTGCATACCATTTTCTGGATCACTGACTGCCATGGCGCCAAAACTATCACCATGATAGCCATTACGAACGCTCAACAGTCGTTGTTTGTTGGTGAAACCTTGAGCAAACCAATATTGAATGGCCATTTTAATCGCAACTTCAATCGAAATCGAACCTGAATCAGCTAAAAAGACATACTGTAGCGGCTCAGCAGTCAAGTCGATTAACTTACGTGCAAGATCAACTGCAGGCTGATGAGTCAGGCCGCCAAACATTACATGTGACATCTGGTCAATTTGATATTTTGCAGCATCGTTCAAGCGTGGATGATTGTAACCATGAATAGTCGACCACCAAGATGACATACCATCAATAATTTCACGACCATCCGCTAAGCTTAAACGAACACCCTTAGCAGATATCACTTCGTGAATAAATGAAGGTTTAACTACGCTGCTGTATGGATGCCAAATGTGTTGTGTATCAAAGATTAAATTTTTATTGTTTTTCATACTTATAATTTTAGCAGTGTTAGAAAGAAAAACGAGGTTAATTATTTAAATTAAGCTTAACTGTGAACCAATATGCTTCCCATACTGTGAAAATACTGAGAGAATAACAGATTGTGTATCTACTGAAGAGTTTAGCGATGAATCGAAATAGACTAATCCCATCATCTAAACAAGCCAATATATTCTCTAAATCGCCACGCTTTGGCAAGCGTAGCCAATTACTAATATTGTCGTTAATCACCGTTGCAGGTGTATTTATCACCGGTATTGTGTTGGCGACCAGCCAACCTGCTGACACAGGCTTTGAGTCTAAAATTATAGATTTACCGAATTTGTCCGCAGAAATGCAATCAATACCTTCTAAAACTATCCTAGCCAATAAAAAACAAGACATGGCCGTTATTAGCGCCATTGACACTACTGAATTACCGATTGTCACGACTTCGACCGAAAAGCATAATATCGAACTTGCCGCAGTTGAACAGCAGGCAATTGATAGTTTGCAGTCTTCAGTTAAAACTAATGAGCAACAAGCAACGTCAAAATCCACCCTAAATTGGCAAGAAGTTACCGTTAAGTCTGGTGATAATCTATCCGTTATTTTCCAAGGTGTTGGCCTAAGTGCGCGTGATACCTATAACATCGCTCAATTGGGCAAAGACATAAAACCGTTACTTAATCTTAAGCCTGGCCAAGTATTACAGTTTGGCTTTGACGATCTACAAGATCCTAAGGCCTTACAGCAACTGAAATTACAGCTTAGTCCTATTAAAACCTTAGAAGTTAAATTGACTGCAGATGGTTATAAAACAAATCTAGTTACGCGTGAAGTTGAAAAACGTCAAACACATGCATCAGGCATTATTGAAAGTTCTTTATTTGAAGCAGGTATTGCAGCTCAATTATCTGATAACTTAGTAATGGAGTTGGCTTATGTATTTGGTTGGGATATCGATTTTGCATTAGATCTTCGTCAAGGTGATAGCTTCACTGTAGTCTATGATGAAGATTATTTAGAAGGTAATAAAATTGCTGATGGTGACATCTTAGCTGCAGAATTTACTAACCGTGGCAATACATATCGTGCTGTTCGTTATACGGATGATAAAGGATCAAGCCATTATTTCGCTCCGAATGGTGACAGTATGCGTAAAACATTCAATCGTACACCGGTGCATTTTTCTCGTATAAGTTCTAAGTTTAATCCTAATCGTAAACATCCCATTCTAAAGACTAGTCGTCCTCATCAAGGTGTTGATTACGCTGCCGCTACTGGCACACCTATCCTTGCTACAGGTGATGGAAAAGTCGATTATGTAGGACGTAAAGGTGGTTATGGGCGCACGGTCATCCTATCTCATGGCGGTAAATACACCACCCTATATGCACATATGTCTAAATTCAAGAAAGGCGTAAACAGAGGCAGCCGCGTTAAGCAAGGTGATGTAATTGGTTACCTTGGGATGAGTGGATTAGCGACGGGTCCCCATTTACATTATGAGTTCCGAGTTAATGGTGTTCACCGTAATCCACTTACTGTTGCCCTACCAAAAGCAGAACCATTACCTAGGAAATATCGAGATGATTTTGGCCAAAAGTCACTTCCCTTATTAGCTCAACTTAATAATTTGAGTAAAATACGTTTAGCACTTAACGAACAATAAACAGCACGTGGGTTATTTTATTGGGGTAATGTCAGGGACTAGCCTTGATGGAATTGATGTTGCGTTAACATCGGTATCGGAATCTGGTACATTTAAACTTGTTACAGCACAAACGTTTCCATTTCCTGAAGCGTTGCATTACAAGCTGCAATGCTTAATTGTTAATCAAACATCTACGCTGCAAGATCTTGGTGAAATCGATATTACTTTAGGGCAATTAATTGGCCTATCAATTAATAAACTACTTACTGCACAACAATTATCTGCTCAAGATATTACCGCTATAGGCAGTCACGGCCAAACCATATTCCATTCACCCGTTGGAAAATTGCCATTTAGTTTTCAAATTGGTAATGCTAATCTTATCGCCGAAATGACTGGCATTACCACTATAGCTGATTTTCGTCAGCGTGATATCGCCGCTGGCGGCCAAGGCGCCCCCCTTGTTCCCGCATTTCATCAAGCATTATTTAGCTCGCCCAATGAAGATAGAGTTATCGTTAATATTGGCGGCATTAGTAATCTTACTTTGTTACCCGCCTCATCTGATGAACCTGTTATTGGCTTTGATACTGGACCTGGCAATGTATTGATCGATTATTGGACCAAACTACAACTGAACAAGCCTTATGACCATTCGGGTGAGTGGGCCGCTTCAGGAAAATGTAATAATGAAATTCTAAGTCAGTTACTTGATGAGGATTTTTTTAACAAGCCCATTCCTAAGAGCACAGGACGTGAATTATTTAACCAGCTATGGTGTGAAACAAAGTTAACTGAATATACACAGAAAACAGCCTCTGCTGATATACAAGCCACACTTACTGAATTAACTGCCTTAACTATTGCCAATGATATAACTACTTATGCCAAGTCGAATAGTTCGATATTTATCTGTGGTGGTGGTGCTCACAATGATCATTTAATAGGCCGACTACAAACATTAGTGGGCGACAAAAAAGTATCTACCACTACCGGCTTAGGCATAGACCCCGACTGGGTTGAAGCCTGTGCATTTTCTTGGCTAGCCTATAGAACAATTAACAAAAAATCCGGAAATTTGCCTTCTGTTACGGGTGCCAAGCACCCCGTAATCTTGGGTGCTATATATTTAGCCTAGTTTTCCTTATGCATCTAAAGATTGTTCGTAAGCTTCTGCTGATAAAAGCCCATCAATATCAGCGGCATTATCAGGATGAATTTTAAACAACCAGCCTTCGCTAAAAGGTTGTTGATTGATTAGCTCAGGCTCATCTATTAATGCCATATTAATTGCTGATATTTCACCGCTCACCGGCATATAAATATCTGATGCAGCCTTAACTGACTCTAACAACATACATTCTTCTTTTGCTGAAAAACGTTGTCCGATCTCTGGCAATTCAGCAAACACAAGATCACCGAGTAAATCTTGTGCATGCTCGCTAATACCAATCGTTAATTCGCCATTACCTTCACGGCGAATCCATTCATGTGTATCTGCATATTTTAAAGTATTCGGGTTAGTCATATTCAACTACGTCCATACAATTTATTTAATATATTCAATTTAGGCGCACAGCTCTCATCAACCATGTCCCATTCAAATTTCCAGGTCCAGTTACCTTCAATCGTACCTGGTACATTCATTCTATGATCACCACCCAAAGCCAATAAGTCTTGCATTGGCACCACCGCTAACTGTGAAACAGATTGCAGGGCGGCGCGTACCAGTAACCATGGCATCGCTTCTGTCGTTTCACCGAAATACTCGTAAACATGTGCCTTAGTATCATCATCTAAGGAATCAAACCACCCCATCGTCGTATCATTATCATGCGTTCCAGTGTAAGCAACACTATCTTGGCAATGTTGGTGTGGTAAATAAGGATTACTGGCATCACCACCAAAGGCGAATTGCAAAATTTTCATGCCCGGCATGCCATATTTTTCACGTAGAGCGGTCACTTCATCAGTAATAATACCGAGGTCTTCTGCTACCAAAGGTAATTCACCAAAAGTGTTTAATAAGGCACTAAATAAGGCGTCACCGGGTGCCGGCTCCCATTGGCCATCCATGGCAGTCTCACAATCAGCAGGGATTTCCCAACAGGCTTCAAATCCTCTGAAATGATCAATACGAATTAGATCAAACAAATCTAGCTGGGTTTGTAAGCGTTGTTGCCACCATAAAAATCCTGTTTTGCTATGTTCATCCCAACGATATAGTGGGTTTCCCCAGCGTTGACCTGTTGCAGAAAAATAATCTGGTGGCACGCCAGCTACTTTCTCTGTCTGCCCTTCACTGTCTAAGCTAAATAATTCCGGATTAGACCAAACATCAACACTATCATGTGCAACAAAAATAGGCATGTCACCAAATAATAGCACACCACGTTCATTGGCATAGTTTTTTAATGCATGCCATTGCTGGGCGAAGATAAATTGCTCAAATCGCCGAATATCCAGTGCATCCTCACGATCAGCGCGTACTTTTTGCAGCGCCATTTCATTTCGGTCACGTAATGCTACAGGCCATTGAAACCAAGCTGTTTGTTGTTGCAACAGCCTAATGTCACAAAATAATACATAGTCTTCTAACCAATATTGCTGTGATTCAACAAAATCACTAAATTCGTTCTTATCTTCATCACTCGCTCGCTGCATAAACTGATGATAGGCTTGTGCTATCTTAGCTGAATGTTTTAAACCATCTATTTCGACAGCATTAGCCCAAGATTGTTGCTTGAGCATCTTCATACAAATTAACTTAGTATTCCCAGCATGTGCTGATAAACATTGATAGGGAGAACCATCATTATGTGTTGGCCCTAAAGGCAACATCTGCCAAACAGAGACGCCTGCTTGCTCTAATAAATCAACAAATCGGTAGGCATCTTCGCCTAATTTGGCTGAAGGTAAACTAGTAATATGAAGTAAGATACCCGTTCGTCTTATTTGAAATACCTGTGCTTGTTCCATAAATTATCCACCACGTCGCATGGTTCCACCTTGCTCAATACCATCGCCGCCCCCATGTGAAACTGCTTCGGATAGAGTATCAGGTACTTCTACACCTAACATTTGATAAAGATTACATAAATGCAAGCGAAACAAACGTTCAAAGTCACTGACACTGTCAGCTGAGTTGTAATCTCCAAACCACCAGAACCAATCCGAACCTTCACATATTGCCAATTGACGCTGCAAGGCATGTAATGTTTCAGGCTCGAAGTCCTCCTTCGCCATAACGCTGTCATAACATTGTTTTGCTTCGCTTAAAAGATCCCATCCGCGGTTTTTATCTTTATCCCCAATCCAGGTTGAATATGAGCCATAAACCCAACTACCACCCATCATTTGTGGTAATTCAGCTGCTTTCACACCTTTTTTCAAACATTCAGAAAATGTAGTTAAATCAATTTCAGGATGTTCAGCTAAGCGGCTATAAAGCGTCTGTAAGAAATAATAGCCATTATAAGAATAATATTCCCATGCGTTTTCACCATCTAATATAACGGAAACCACGCTATCCTTATCGTCTTTTAAGTTAGATTTAATGGTTAATAAATGTTTAATAAAATCATCTACAGCATCATCAGCCGCCCACTCGGTGTAAGTAAAACCGATTAAATCTGAGAGTCCATCATCACGATAGAAACAAGCTGGCGATGCGCCGGGTAACTTGTATGGTTTATGAACACTGGCCCCCTCGATTCCAGACAAGTGCAAACTATTTCGCAATACATTTTCACCGGATGCAGCCCAATCAAAGCCATGTTGCGAGATTATTTTTAATGTTTCAGTTGAAACAGCACCTTCTGATGGCCAACAACCATTTGGTCTAAAGCCAAAAAATGATTCAAAAACGCGTAAACCTTCTTCCATATGCCAATGTACACGTTCTTCGCCGCCTGGATATTTTGTTATTTTAGGCAATGGAGCTTCAGGCATTG
>JBLIKM010000085.1:0-7058 GCA_047636295.1 Methylophagaceae bacterium | reverse complement strand
GACAGCAACACAGAGAACAAATGGGCCCCTGATAGGCTGGGCAGTGGGCGATATCGTTAATTTCATATTCTCGCTCACAGATACTACATACTTCTGTTGTTTTGCTTGGATGAAATTTGTAGGGTTGTCTTGCTAGATAATATTTACCTTTAGTCCACCAAGCAATTACAGGTGAACAAATTAATGCCGTAATCATCGCAATAAATGAGGAAAAAGCCTGAGCTTCAAGACCAAATACACCGATAAATGCCAACACAGAGAATAAGGATGCGATAGCCATTGCACCCACGCCAACTGGGTTAATATCGTATAAATAGGCTCGTCGAAACTCAATTCCCTTTGGACTAAATCCCAATGGTTTGTTAATAACTAAATCTGCTACCACCGCCGTTATCCATGCAATAGCAATATTAGAATACAAACCTAAAATTTGTTCAAGTGCCTGAAAGACATCTAACAGCATGAGCATTGTCGCTATCAATACATTAAATACTAACCACACTACCCGTCCAGGATGACTGTGTGTCAGCCGAGCAAAGAAATTTGACCATGCCAATGAACCTGCATAGGCGTTGGTGATGTTAATTTTTATCTGTGATATCACCACAAAAAACACAGTGACAGCCAATATTACTTCGGGATTTGAAAAGACATAGCTAAAACCGACTTGATACATATGAGTGGGGTTTACGGCCTCTTCTAGTGACTTATTGGCCGTTAATGCTAGATAGGCTAGTAATACCCCCGCAAACATTTTAAGCATGCCAATGAATATCCAGCCTGGCCCTGCTAGAAATACGCCCAAATACCAACGCAGTTTATTTTTAGCTGTTTTCTCTGGCATAAAACGAAGAAAATCTACTTGCTCGCCGACCTGTGGGATCAATGCCATGCCAATACCTATTGCAGTGGCAAACATATAAATATTGAAGCTACTGTCATAGCCTGATTCACCAGCAAAACTCATCAGACCACGAATGGCTTCGGGCTCTTTGATCAAAATACAAATAAAAGGCAATACCATAAGAATCAACCAAATAGGCTGTGTAATCATCTGGATTTTACTAATTAATGTTACGCCATGAGTAACGAGAGGAATGATGATAATGGATGAGATTAGATACCAAATATACAAGGGCATATCAAAGTACATGCCTAAGGCATACGCCATAATAACGGCTTCTAAGGCGAATAAAATAAAGGTAAATGTCGCATAGACAAACGATGATATAGTTGACCCTATATAGCCAAACCCCGCTCCTCGTGTCAGCAAGTCCATATCAAGACCATACTTCGCTGCATAGAAACTGATAGGCAGACTGGTCAAAAAAATAATTAAGCTGACAGCTAAAATGGACCAGAATGCATTCACAAACCCATAATTAACAGCAAGTGTGCCACCAATGGCTTCTAATACTAAAAATGAGATAGCACCTAATGCCGTATTGGAAACACGAAAAATAGACCATTTTCTAAAGGAATGTGGTGTAAAGCGTAAGGCGTAATCTTCTAAGGTTTCATTGCCTACCCACTTATTGTATTCGCGACGACTTTTAATGATACGCATTGGCGCATTGTGTTCAGGGGGATCTAGCAATGCATCATTCGTATTCAACTTATTGCCTTGATATATTTAGTGGGCGTTTATTTAGAAAGTATCAACAATGGATACAGCTAACTATAATTTAATACATATATCATGCCCGGATAATAACGTATTGATCTTTATGGGATTTTAATGATTGTCGTGTTTGATGGACAGTTTTTTGCACCAAAATGACTCTTTGGAAAGCTTGTCGTTCCTAAGTAGTGCAGGGCAACGAGCAATGACTTTGTTATTTGTAATGCGAGAACTTACTTATTTCGCCTTTTCTCAGGACTGTTTTTAGCACTCATTAATAGCAAGCTTTAATATTCTCCTCGACCCATTTACATTGGTTGCTTTTCGAGGACTATTTTCAAGGGAAGCTCACTTCATTGAGGGCGGCAAAAATACACAGGCTTGCTACTTAATTATATTATTGCAAATAAGAATGATTTGCATTTAGATGTAGATCGTCTATAATCCTTCTCAGATTAATTATTTACACAAAAGGATTACTGCATGTCTCAAAAATTACGTATAAGTGCTTTATTAGTGCCTCTATTAATATCAACTAGTGTTATCGCCGATGAAGGTCTTCTTGGTCGTGTAAAAGGCTCTGAAACATTGCCCCAAGGTGTGTTTGAACTAGATCAGACATTGACCTATCGTGAGGACAAAGGTGCTGGACATTATGAAGCGATTAATTCAAAGACGGAGCTTGAATATGGAGTGACCAACAAATTCACGGCTAGTGCCTATATCAAAATGCAGGGAATTGATACATCAGGATTATGGGTGGATGGTTATCTTCCTGGTCCTGAAAAATACAGCTTGAAACCATCAGGTTTTGAAGGTTCATTGAAATACAATTTCCTTAGCCCTGCCTTGGATGATTTTGGTTTATCTGGCTATCTTTCGCTTTCATATGATTGGCTAGATCCACATTCAGGTAAAGATAAAGATACAACATCTATGGAATTGCAATTGTTGGCTCAAAAATACTTTATGGATGGTCAACTTATCTGGATGGGTAATCTTGGCCTAGAAACGACTTATGCCAAACGAGCGGCAATAGCTAATTTACCCGATGATTTTGAGTGGCCAACCGATCCTGAAATGGAAATTGGTTTAATGGCGGGAACGGGCATTAGTTACCGTTTTACTGAGAATTGGTTTATTGGTGCGGAAGTTATTTACGATACTGAGTTTGAAACGGAAGTAGGTCAAGAACGCTATTCTTGGCAGGCAGGTCCTTCTCTTCATTATGGTGGGAAGGCTTTCTGGGCAACACTTAGTTGGTTACCACAAATTTATGGCGGTGGTGAACAATTTGCTAGTCAAGACGATATAGATTTACACCTCATTGAAAAAACCAAGCAAGAATATACGCTTAAGTTTGGTATTGATTTTTAGGGCTCTGACATGCATAACAATTGGTTAACAGTACTGGCACTGCCGATGACTGTCATGGCCGCGCCAGGGTTTGCTACGGAATATTTGGCTATAGAACAAACCCAACAGCTTATTTTTTCTAATGCTGATACTTTTGTTGAGCATCTAGTCAAATTGACCGATGCTGATAAAGATAAAATTAAGGACATCTCAGGGAAAAAGCAACGTTGGGATGAGCAGCGGATTTGGCAAGTGCAGAAGCAGGCTCAACATTTAGGCTGGTTTATTATTGATAATGTTGTCGGTAAACATGAGTATATTACTTATGGCGTGGGGATTTCGCCTGAAGGTCATGTGATGGGGGTTGAGATCATGACGTATCGTGAAACGTATGGTGATGAAGTGCGAGAGCAAGAATGGCGCGATCATTTCACCGACAAAACCGTGAATGATGCATTCAAATTAAACGAAGATATCCCTAACATTTCCGGAGCAACCTTGTCCGCACGTAATGTGACTGATGGTGTGAAGCGTTTATTAGCGTTACATCAAGTGGTGTTATCAAGTGAATAAATTAAAACGTATGCAACCATTATTAGGTACGTTTGTAGAAGTAGGCATTATAACGGAAATGGATAGCGGTGATGATGCCATTACTGCTGCATTCAAAGGTATTAAAAAGGTTCAGGATTTATTGAGTTTTCATAATGCCGACAGCGATTTATCCCGACTTAATAAGTCAGGACAACGTGGTATTGAATTACATCCAATCAGTGCTGATGTGCTTCGACTCGCTTTGCATATGACTGGTGTTACCGAGGGTGATTTTAACTGTACTATTGGTGGTGCACTTATTGAAAAAGGTGTGTTACCTGATCATGGTGGATTGCGTCCTATTCGCATTGGTACGGTAGACGATGTCATCTTAAATGGTTGTCACGTCAGATTATTACGCCCTATTCGTATTACGCTGGATGGAATTGCCAAAGGCTATGCGGTTGATCATGCCGTGAATATTCTAAAGCAACAGGGTATTCATTCTGGATGGATTAATGCAGGTGGTGATTTACGTGTTTTTGGTGATATCACGATTCCTGTTTATCGCCGGGAAATGAATGAGTCACACACTTTTTTAGGAAAGTTTTCCAATACTGCACTTTCAACATCGAGTGCTCAGTTTGATTATGACAGTCGTTTTCCAAGCTTGATTCTTAATAGTCACACTCATGCTTACAAAGCAGGTATATGGACAGTTAAAGCCGGATCATCATGGTTAGCAGATGCCTTAACGAAGGTAGCTGGTGTTTCTAGTGACAATACCGTCAATAAAAAAATTGCTTCATTTGGCTGCGAATTGCTAGTGGGCTTGTAACCATGAAGGCCTATCCTAACTGGTTTTATCCCTTACTTTTAATCATTTTGTTTGCGCTTCTTACGACAGGATTATTGCTTATTCCTAATACCCTGACTATGCGGTTTGAATGGGATGTTCTTTGGCAATTGAGTGGCGGAAACCGCCTTGCAGCCGTCGCGATCCATACTCTAAGCTCGTATGTAATATTAATGATGATGGGGGCTTTATCTACTATTCACATGCGAGCAGGTATTCGTAGCCAAAAAAACCAGCGTAGTGGTTTTAGTTTGATCGCGATATTTTTCACCTTAACGCTTACAGGCCTTGGGTTATTCTATCTCGCGAATAATACGTTAATTTTATTAGCAAGCACTCTTCATATAATGGCAGGCGCAGCGCTAGCTGCGGTGTTTACACTACATTTTGTAAAAATAAAATAGACAAAGCGTTTGTCCGGATAGACGTGACTAAATATGGAAGATGTTGAAAAGCCGAGCACACTATTTAATAATTAATAACCCATTACTTATATGGCTATTATTAGGTAAAATATGGGGACTTCAGAGATGAGCTTTTCGAATCTAATTCATGGCCAACATAAAACTTAAATTTTATATTCTTATAACAGTTATTATTGCGATGCTAATTACGGGCTTAGTAATTACAGATAACTACATTATCAATCAGCATATAGATCAAACTGAGAGCCAAGTTCAGGCTGATTTACTACCTATCGCCAATAATCTCACTTTTAACCTATATAACAATATTCAAGTCGTTAAAGGTCTAACTGCACTATTTGCCATTAATCCATCTTTGTCTCAACAGAATTTTGTTATAGCCGCTAAGAAAGCGCTTGAAGGTCGAACCCAGCTTAGAAATATTGTGGCTGCGCCTGATCTTATTATTAAGTATGTGTATCCGCTTAAAGGGAATGAAGCAGCGAAAGGTGTCGATTACAGGATGCTGCCTAAGCAGATCGATGCCGTTAATCGGGCGATAGAGTCGAGACGGTTGGTATTGGCAGAGCCCGTGGCCCTTGTTCAAGGCGGATGGGGTTTGATTTCATGGATCCCGGTATTTATAGAGGGTACTGATGGCAATGAATACCTATGGGGAATGATTGCCACTGTTATTGATGTGAATCGTTTTTATCAGGCAAGTGGCCTATCGAATCCGGCATTACCAATAGATATTGCGATTAGAGGTAAAGATGGACTGGGTGTAGATGGTGACGTATTTTTTGGTGATGCTGATTTATTCACTCAAAAAAACATAGCGTCTACTATTCGCTTACCAAACGGATCATGGCAAATAGTAGCAAGACCGAAAGCAGGATGGAAAACATTACCCGAGGATATATGGCTAACACGCTTATATCTTGCTGGCGCGGCATTAATATTATTTTTTATGTTGTTATCATTTTTAAAAACATCGATGAAGGCATCGTTTGCTAACCTGAAATTTAGAAACCTTATCGAAAGCTCGCCTATTCCTTATATCCTAATAAACGACAAACATCAGATCACCTTTGTTAATGTTGCCTTTGTTAAGACATTTTCTTATACAATTAAGGATATACCGACGCTAGAGGCTTGGCGCGTTAAAGCGTATCCTAATCAACAATATAGACAAAAAGTTATCAACATGTGGACTGTTTATGTTGAAGAATTTCAGACTTCATCTGAGATGGTTTCACCTCTCGAAATAAACATTCAGAGTAAACATGGTGCGATGCATACCGCACTAATAAGCCTCTCAGAAGATGTGGGTAAGGGCGGCTCTGATTATACAATTGTGCTTTACGACATCACGGAGCGGAAGTTAGCAGAAGAACAAAGCCAAATGTCGAAACATCAACTAGAGTACGTTATTGAAGGCGCTCAATTAGGATATTGGGATTGGAATTGTAAAACAGGTGAGCAGATTGTTAATGACCGATGGTTATCAATGCTCGGTCTCTCACGAGATAAAATTACGAATACGCTAAGTGACTGGGAAAATCTTATTCATCTAGATGATAAACAATCTGTCATGGAAAAGGTTCAGTCACATATGAAGTCAAGTGAACCCTACGTTACTGAATTTAGAATGAAACATGCTGATGGTCATTGGGTGTGGATACAGGGAGCAGGGGCGGTTGTTGAGTACGATAATATTACTCATCAGCCGCTAAGGCTTTGTGGGACGCATCAAGACATTACGACTAGAAAAAAAATCGAAGAAAAACTAATATTATCTGCTCGGGTATTTTCAGATACTTCTGAAGGCATTCTGATCACTGATGCCAATAATATAATTATTGATGTTAACCCTGCATATTGTGATATTACTGCTTACAGCCGTGAAGAGGTTATTGGTAAAAGTCCAGATATTCTTAACTCTGGAAGGCAATCGCCGGAGTTCTATACCGCAATGTGGCAGGAACTTGAGCAGCGTGGTCACTGGCAAGGTGAACTGTGGAATCGCAAAAAAGGGGGAGAGCTATATGTTGAATTATTAACCGTCTCTAAACTCTTAGACGAGCATGGTAAGGTTATTAACTATATTGGTATTTTCACCGACATAACAGACCGTAAACAACAACAAGAAAAGCTCAGCCTGATGGCTCATTATGATTTGCTGACCGGCTTGCCTAATCGTGTTTTATTTGCCGATCGTTTTCATCAAGCGATTGCTCACAGTAAACGAACGCAGGCATACCTAGCTATTTGCTTCCTTGATTTA
>JBLIKM010000084.1:0-7088 GCA_047636295.1 Methylophagaceae bacterium | reverse complement strand
CGCAACGATAGTGATCTCGCCAAGGCTTAACATTGCCTCAGCTAAAGCCCGAATACCTTTAGCCATATAGCCATCATCGTTACTTATTAGGATCTTCATTGTGTTAGTGCCTAGTTAAACTATTTTTATGTACACATCTTATCAATAATAATGCTGACAAGAATACTAATGTTCTCTTCACTCTACAGCCGGTTCGGCAAAATACAGCCTAGCTTGCTGACAATCTAAATCAATTTGCGCAATCAACGCATCCAAACTGTCAAATTTTTGTTCCTTGCGTAATTTTCGTAAAAAGTGAACTTGTACATGTTCGCCATAAATATCGCGATTAAAATCAAACAGATGAACCTCTAACAAAGCGCGATCCGATCCCACTGTCGGTCGAATACCGACATTGGCAACACCCTGAATCGGTTCGCCTTCTACGCCAAACAACTGCACAGCATAAACGCCACTCAACGGCACTTTACGCCGATGAAGATGGATATTAGCGGTGGGAAATCCCATGGTTCGACCTCGTTTATCACCATGTGCCACTCGGCCACTCATGCGATAAGGATGGCCTAGTAGCTTTTCTGCTCGTATCAAATCACCGGATTCTAATGCTTGGCGAATTTGGGTGCTACTTACTCGCCTATCTTCAATAGAAAAAGTATGCATATTGACGACTTGAAAACCAAGTTCCTTACCGGCTTGCTGTAGTAAAGCGAAATTCCCTTGACGATTTTTGCCAAATTTAAAATCATCACCCACAACTAAATATCGAACATTCAAGCCAGTAACAAGCAACTGCTGAATAAATTCTTGCGCAGTCATTTGCGCTAATTTATGGTTGAAACGCAATACACAAAGCTGTTGGATAGCATAACAGCGCAACGCCTCTATCTTTTCACGGAAACGACTTAAACGTGCTGGCGCGTTATCAGGGAAAAAAAACTCATTAGGCTGAGGTTCAAAGGTAACCACTACAACAGGTAAACCGAGTGCATCACCTTTCATCGCCAGTTGATTTAATACCGCTTGATGACCTAGATGTACGCCATCAAAATTACCAATAGTTGCCACACAACCACTGAGCCTATCATCAGCAGATGAAGGTAAATTATAAATCCCACGAATTATTTTTTGCATAGTCCTGTGATATCTAGTCTGTTTATTTAGTTTAAGTATTATTAAGGGGGTTAAGCCTAACGGCTAGTGACAAAACAATCCAGTGGGCAATAAAACGTTGTTTAACATATAATGGTGGCTGATTAAATTTTGTGTAGAGACGGGCATGGCCGTAAGAAGAAAAAAACTGAATTATGAAGCCTCAGTAACTGAGCTAGAATCCCTGGTTAATCGCCTTGAACAAGGTGATATTAGCCTCGAAGAGTCACTGAAACTTTATGAAAGTGGCGTATTGCTTACCCGTGATTGTCAGGATGCTCTGCAAGCTGCCGAACAAAAAGTACAAATGTTAATACAACAGTCAGGCCAATCAAACTTAGTAGATTTTGATAAAAACTCCACTGAATCGTGACCGATACTTTTCTTCTTTCTAATTGGCGACAACAGCGTCAACTGCGCATCGAACAAGCACTCGCGGCTAGACTGCCAGAAAATGTTCCTCTTGGCCAAACCACTTCAAACCGATTAATTGAAGCGATGCATTATTCTAGTTTAAATGGCGGTAAACGCCTGCGTGCTTTACTAGTTTATGCCACCGGCGAAGCCTTAGGTGTAGATTTAGATCAGCTAGATGCACCAGCAAGTGCGGTAGAAATGATCCATGCTTATTCATTAGTTCATGATGATATGCCGATCATGGATAATGATGATTTACGCCGTGGTCAGCCAACATGTCATAAAAAATACGATGATGCCACAGCATTATTAGTCGGTGATGCTTTACAATCATTAGCATTTGAAACACTCTGCGAAAATACTTTGGCGCCAGTTCAGCAATGTAAGATGGTCAAAACACTTGCCCAACAGTCCGGCGTTTTAGGTATGGCAGGCGGACAAGCTATCGATCTTGAATCGGTTGGCAAAACACTTACTCTCGACACTTTACAGGCCATGCACGAACTTAAAACAGGTGCATTGATCCGTGCTAGTGTGTGTATAGGCGCGCTAGCTTGTGCTCAGATAGATACACCAACCTTAGCTAAACTAGATAAATATGCACAGTGCATTGGCTTAGCCTTTCAGGTGCAAGATGATGTCCTTGATGTTATTGCTGACACCGATACTCTGGGTAAAACTCAAGGCGCTGACCTCGCGCTGAATAAGCCAACCTATCCAGCGCTGATGGGCTTAGCAGCAGCACAACAAAAAGCGGTCGATTTGATAGATGAAGCCTTAGCCCAACTTGATGATCTTTCCTTCAATACACAAGCACTTGCTGCATTAGCCAGCTTTGTGGTGCAACGGTCACACTAAATATGGCAACACAGACGGACACCCTACTCGCTCACATAAATAGTCCAGCGGACTTACGTAAGCTAGATAAAAAACAGTTACCACAACTCGCCGAAGAAATTAGATCACTAATCGTAGGCAGCGTGCAACAAACAGGCGGCCATATTTCATCTAATCTAGGCGTGATTGAATTAACTATCGCCCTACATTATATTTTTAACACACCTGATGATCGTTTTGTCTGGGATGTCGGCCATCAAAGTTACGTGCACAAAATTCTCACTGGTCGCCGCGATAAAATGCATACTATGCGCCAAGCAGGTGGCCTATCAGGCTTTCCTAAACGCAGTGAAAGTACCTATGACCATTTTGGTGTTGGCCACTCCAGTACATCAATCAGTGCCGCATTAGGCATGGCGATTGCCGCCCAAGCTAATGGCGATTCTCGTCGTGCAGTTGCCATTATCGGCGATGGCGCACTCACCGCAGGCCAAGCTTATGAAGCCCTAGCCCATGCCGGTGACTTAAGTGCCAACTTACTCGTTATCCTCAATGATAATGAAATGTCTATTTCCAAGAATGTCGGCGGCATGTCCAATTATCTTGCTCGTCTGTTATCAGGCAAGTTTTACGCCTCTGCCCGTGAGGGAAGTAAAAAAGTACTAGAAAAACTACCTTCGGCATGGGAATTTGCTCGTAGGGCTGAAGAACATGTTAAAGGCATGGTGATTCCAGGCACTTTATTTGAAGAAATGGGATTTAATTATATCGGTCCAATTGATGGTCACGACCTTGATATTTTAATGACCACCTTAGGTAATTTACGAGAACGTAAAGGCCCGCATTTTCTACACATTGTAACCAAAAAAGGTAAAGGTTATGAACCAGCCGAACAACAGCCAGGTAAATATCACGGTGTCAGTCCGGCGGGTAGCAGTCCATCCTCAGCACCGAGTTACACCCAAGTCTTTAGCCAATGGTTATGTGATATGGCGAGGGATTCGGAAGATTTAATTGGTATTACGCCCGCCATGAGTGATGGCTCTGGTTTAAATGAGTTTGCCAAACTTTATCCTGATCGTTACTTTGATGTGGGTATCGCCGAACAACATGCGGTTACCCTTGCTGCCGGCATGGCGTGTGAAGGTAAAAAACCGGTCGTTGCTATTTATTCTACGTTTTTACAACGCGCTTACGATCAGCTAATTCATGATGTTGCCTTGCAAAACTTACCGGTCTTATTTGCTATCGATCGCGGTGGATTAGTAGGCGCTGATGGTGCAACGCATGCCGGCAGTTTTGATATGAGTTACCTACGTTGTATTCCTAATATGGTTGTTATGGCGCCAGCAGATGAAAATGAATGCCGTCAAATGCTCACCACGGGTTATAGACATAACGGACCAAGTGCAGTGCGTTACCCTCGTGGTTCTGGTAATGGCTCATTGATATCGCCAAGCTTAGAAACTATCGACATTGGCAAAGCCGAACTAAAACGCCAAGGTGAAAAAGTCGCGATTCTTGCTTTTGGTAGCATGGTTCAACCTGCGCTTGATGCAGCAGAACGACTCAATGCAACGGTGGTCAATATGCGTTTTGTCAAACCATTGGATAATACACTGATAGAAAAAATGGCGAATACTCATGACTTAATTATCACCATTGAAGAAAATACCCACCTTGGTGGTGCAGGCAGTGCCGTAGCAGAACAGCTGCTCGCCATCGGCAATTCTATACCAGTTAAAATCATGGGCTTGCCTGATAAATTCATCGATCATGGTGTACATAAACAGATGTTAAGTAACTGTGGTTTAGATGCTCAAGGTATTATAGATACAGTCAATAATCATTTTCCGGCATAATATCCTGTTAGTCGTCGTAATTCCCGAGTATAATAGTCAACTATGAGCAGCCCAACCTATACCTTAAAAATACTGGCAGATTTTGCCTCAGCACATACCCTACGTGATTACCCAGGTGATTGTAGCCGTATGCACGGTCACAATTGGAAGTTAGAAGTTGAAGTAGCCGCGACTGCTTTGAATGGACATGGCATGGGCATGGATTTTAAAACCATCAAAACAGCCACACGGGCACTAGCTAAAAAACTGGATCACCGCTATCTCAACGATATCCCACCCTTTGATACCGTTAATCCTACAGCAGAAAATATTGCCCAATATTTTTATCAAAATCTGAGCGAGACATTAAATATCGACTCAGCTAAAATCTCTGGTGTGACCCTTTGGGAAACTGATCGCGCCTGTGTACGTTACAGTGAGGACTAAGAAAGACATGACTACTGCTAAAGAATCAGATTGCTGCGATGAAATCGAAGATGTTCAAAATATCGCTGATAAACGCCAGATCGCAATTGATAAGGTCGGCATTAAAGACATTCAACATCCGATAAAAGTAAGCGACCGCAACACGGGTGAACAAAATACTATCGCTAACTTTAATATGTATGTGAACCTACCTCATCAATTTAAAGGTACACATATGTCACGGTTTGTTGAGATTTTAAATCAACATGAGCGTGAAATTACGGTTAAGTCATTCCGTGAAATGTTGAGCGAGATGACAGAACGCTTACAAGCTGAATCTGGTTACATTGAGATGGACTTCCCTTATTTTGTTAATAAGGCAGCCCCTATCAGTAAAGTGAAAAGCTTGATGGATTATCAAGTTAGCTTTATCGGTGAAATTACTGGCGATAAAACGATGATGACCGTCAGAGTTGTCGTACCGGTGACTAGCCTTTGTCCATGTTCAAAAAACATCTCTGACTACGGCGCACATAATCAGCGTTCACACGTTACCGTAACAGTACGCGTTGATAGTTTTGTGTGGATTGAAGACTTAATTGACGTAGTTGAGCAAGAAGCTTCATGTGAAATATACGGTCTTCTTAAACGACCAGATGAAAAATATGTCACCGAGAAAGCCTATGACAATCCAAAATTTGTTGAAGATATCGTACGTGATATTGCAGCACGTTTAAATGAAGATACGCGCATCAATGCTTATACCATTGAATCTGAAAACTTTGAATCAATTCATAATCACTCCGCTTATGCTTTAATTAGCAAAGGTTTTGATTAAAAGAGTAATCACACCAGCTTAAACAAAAAAGCCCCCTGCTAGCAGACTCTAGCAAGGGGCTTTTTTGTTGGTATATTTACTGCTTCAACATTAACGGCTTATTGATGCGAATCATCGTTTGAATGTCCTGCACGTAGTCTTCACCACGTTCAGAGTAATTTATTAAGCCTGCAGCCATTGCTGAACCAGTCAGTTTTTCACCTTGCTCTCGATGTTGTCGACGAATTGTTCGCAATGGCTGATAAGCCATTAAGGTATTCAAATTTAAAATATAATAAGCGACCGATTCCTCGACTGATTTGAAGCTAGCGACTTCATGCGTTGCGCCTTTATCTCTTCTAGCCGGAACAAGTCCGCAACCTTCAATAAAACACCATAGGCCAAAAAAATTATTTCCTTGCTGTGCGAAACGTGACGTTCCCCAGCTTGATTCATTAGCCGATTGAGCTAATGCCAACGGGACAGGCACAATATCAACGCGGTGCTTTAAAGAAGTCCATGCCGCTTTATCATCTAAAGTATCTATCCTGACTTTGTATATTTTAGCCAAATTCATTACCCATTGTTCATCTTTTGAATGCATTGACTGATCTTTACTGAATTCCTGCTCAAGCAGCAGTAACCTTTCTCGGTCAATAAGCACCTTCTTATTTTCAGCCTCAACTATTGGCCGTATATAATCAAAGAACTGCTGCTTTTTGTCCTTCACATCAGAAAATGAATTAAAGTCTGGCAAATCATCAACAATCATATTGCGTATTACAAATACAAATATAATTAAGCCAACGATGCTCAAGGCTAAATAACCTGAAGATTTTCTATTCCACTGCGTAATCATGCCTTACCTACTGATAACAAAAAAATAGACCTACATTAAGGTCCGTATAAGCGATGTCCTGAAGCTGTTAATATTTTTTCTTTAAATCCATGCGCTCATCTGTCCGCGCTATTTCTACCTGTCCCAAAAACGTCATACCTAGTAAGGCACGCTCGGGGTGTGGTCCATCAAGCACCATAGCGCCAATATTATATAGTTTGATATCGCCTATTTGAACCTGATCCAAGGTGACTTGATAAGCCTTTTCTATACCTGATGCAGTGCGTACCATACTTACTGGCGCATTAAGATATTCCAAACCCAAGCGCTGTGCTGTTGCGGCATTGAAGGCAATAGCTGATGCCCCTGTATCAATCAGAAAATCCACGCTATAACCATTCACACTACCCACTGTCAGATACATGCCATTATTTGGCCATACACTGACCATCGGCTGTTCTACAGGGCCGGCGTAATGCCCACCAATCCGTGAACCTAAAGGGTATTTTTTTTGAACGCCTTCCACTTCAATAATTGCACTCTGACTTGTCGCAGAAATAAGTTTAACGCCTTCAGGACTGCTAGTGCCGACTTTTAATAAATGTTGCTGTTCGTTGATTATGAGTACCGCTTGACCACTAAATAAACCCACTACAACAATGTTCAGTGTGCCAGACCATACGAGTGGCGCATTTATCAGTATAATAAACACCGAAGCCCATGATATCCATGATTTTTGCATGGGTGTACCCCTCATTTTTTT
>JBLIKM010000083.1:0-7223 GCA_047636295.1 Methylophagaceae bacterium | reverse complement strand
ATGCAGATTTCACATGACATAAAAGCTGCGTTTGCTGAAAAATCGGAAGAGTTTAAAGCGGGTGGTAGTAAGATTTATAATCAGGTTTAATTAATAATGCAACGCTATCTTATCGTTGGCAGTGGCCTAATTGGTCGCTTGCTAGCCTGGCGACTTTGTCGTGCTGGTCATCATGTTGATATCTTATCAAGTGATGATCGGCAAGGCACGGGCAGTGCTGGATATATTGCGGCCGCAATGGTGGCGCCTGCAACAGAAGCGATTACTAGCGAAGCGATGGTGCAAACCATAGGTAATAAGTCATTGCAACTTTGGCCGCAATGGTTGGCTGAATTACCAGAACCTGTTTTTTATCAAAATAATGGGACTTTAGTGGTCGCCCATGCTGGTGATCAAGCTGAAATGGCACGTTATACTCGTCGCGCAGAACATGTATTATCAACCGATGATTACTCGGTATTAGATAAAGCAAGCTTAGCCGAATGTGAACCACAACTAGCCGAACAGTTTGATCAGGCGATGTTATTTGAGCAAGAAGCGTATTTAGATAACCGTCATCTATATCGAATGTTGGCACAGGTGTTAGCAACGAAACACTGTCGTTGGCAGCGTTGCGATGATATAGAATCTTTAACTCGGGAATCTATTGATTCTAATTGTCGCCACTATTTTGGTTATGGTAGTGCGATTTACGACGCGGTGATTGATTGCCGGGGTAATGGCGCGCGACAAGATATTGATGATTTGCGGAGTGTTCGAGGTGAAGTGATACGCGTACATGCGCCTGAAGTTCATTTTAAACATGCCATTCGTTTAATGCATCCACGCTATCCTTTGTATTTAGCGCCTCGCCCTAATAATGAATATGTATTAGGAGCAACGGTGATTGAAAGTGATGATATGTCACCGGTGAGTATTCGTTCTGGTTTGGAATTAATGTCAGCCTTATATAGTGTTCATAAGAGCTTTTCTGAAGCAAGAATACTGGAAATGTCAGCCCATTGTCGTCCAGCATTACTTAATAATATGCCCAGAATTAGTCGGACAGACTGGGGGTTTCGCATAAATGGTTTTTATCGCCATGGCTATTTATTTTCTCCTGCCATTGTCAGTGATATGTTGGCTATTCTTCAAGGTGAGATGACGCAAGTATGTTTTGGAGAATATTATAATGTCTGATATTAACAGACAAAAAAAAATTGAAGTTGTTGTAAATGGAAATATTATGTTGCTTGAAAAGGGGGTGTTCATTGATGATTTGATAGCGCTTCTCAATGTTGGACGCCAACGATATGTGGTGATAATTAATGATGAGATTATTCCAAAGTCTATGCATCACCAGATTCAATTAAAACAAAGTGATCGCTGTGACATTATGTCCCCGATAAGTGGAGGTTAACATGCAGGCGTCACCATGGAATGTATATGGTACCGAACTTAATAGTCGTTTATTTATCGGAACCGCATTATATCCTTCACCACAGGTTATGTTAGATGCGATAAAAGCATCACAATCTCAAGTTATTACCGTGTCACTCCGCAGGCAAACATCCCCAAATTCAGACAGTGGTAACAAATTTTGGCAGTTAATTCAGTCATTAGGCTGTCATTTATTACCGAACACCGCGGGCTGTTATAGCGTCCAAGAAGCTATTAAAACGGCGCGAATTGCTAGAGAATTATTCGATACTGATTGGATTAAACTGGAAGTATTAGGCGATAGTTATAATCTTCAACCCGATCCATTTGCCCTAGTTGAAGCGACAAAGATATTAATTGATGAGGGCTTTAAGGTGTTTCCTTATTGCACCGATGATTTGGTGTTGTGTCAAAAATTAGCTGATTTAGGGTGTGAGGTGTTAATGCCATGGGGGGCGCCAATAGGAACGGGACGGGGTTTAATTAATCCCTATGCTTTAGAAACATTACGTAAGCGGCTGCCTGATCTGATTTTATTAGTTGATGCTGGCATCGGCAAACCTTCAGATGCGGTGCAAGCAATGGAATTAGGCTTTGATGGTATTTTACTTAATACAGCTGTTGCTGAAGCATTAGATCCTGCAAAAATGGCTGATGCCTTTTCCCAAGCGATTAATGCGGGTCGTTTAGCCTATGAAGCAGGTGTGATGCCTAAACGTGATATCGCAAAACCCAGCACACCCACACACAACCAACCTATCTGGCAGCAATATGACTAAACCAGCAGTATTACTCATCGGTGGGCTTGATCCACAAGGTTGTGCTGGCATAATGGCAGATTGCCAAACCGTCACTGCACATGGCTGTCATGCTGTGCCATTGGTGGCCTGCCTAACAGAGCAAACTCAAGCGGGATTAAGTCATTTAGGCGCATTAGAAATCAATCAGTTCATCGGGCAATATCAGGCCGCGGTGGCTGATTTTGATATTGCGGCCATTAAAGTCGGTTTGATTCCGAACCTCGACATTGCGCGGGCTGTGTTAACGATACTTAAGCAGCACGATGTGCCGGTGATCTGGGATCCTGTCTTAGCCAGTACATCAGGTGGGGTATCAGTGAGCAGTGATGTAAAAAACTACCTACTCGAATCGCTACTACCAGAAATAACATTGCTCACACCCAACACGATTGAGCTGACCCAACTGACGCAACAACACAATAAAATACTGGCGAGTGAGTCCTTGTTAAATAATGGCTTAAATGCCTGCTTAGTTAAAGGCGGCCATGCTAGTAGCCAGTGGGCAACAGATTATTTTAATGACAACAGCAATGTCTTTTATTGTTATGCAGATAAACAAGCCAAACAGGTACGAGGAACAGGGTGTATATTAGCTTCTAGTATCGCCAGTAATATGGCTTTAAATCATGATATTCGTGATGCTATCGTATTAGCCAAAGCCTATGTGACACGAGGTATACATGATGCTAGTCGAGTGGGGCCTTATCATGTCATTGCTCATTCCAGTGCTGACTTTGAATTAGAAGACATACCTAAATTGACCTATTCAGAAAATCATGTTGGTCAACAATTTAATTTCCCATCTTGCCCACAACGTTTAGGCATTTATCCCGTGGTCGATAGCAGTGACTGGATTCAAAAACTAAAAGAAGAGGGTGTTAAAACTATTCAACTTCGTATTAAAAATGCAACGGAAAAGCAAAAAAAATGCGATATTAAAAAAGCGATTAGCTATTGCGATGACTCGATAGCATTTTTTGTAAATGACTATTGGCAACTAGCGATTGAACACCAAGCTTACGGGGTTCATCTAGGCCAAGAAGATCTGCACGATGCCAGCCTAATCGAAATCGAACAAGCTGGTTTAAGACTGGGGATATCAACCCATTCCTATTGGGAACTAGCGCGAGCCTTAGCCATTAGTCCAAGCTATATTGCACTCGGACCAGTATTTCAAACTACCAGTAAAATTATGCCGTGGACACCACAAGGTGTGGAGCGAGTTGAGAAATGGGCAAAGCTATTGGGGGATGCGTATCCCTTAGTGGCGATAGGTGGTATTAATCAACATCGTGCTGAACAACTGCATAAAACCGGCGTCGGATCTGTAGCGATGATTTCTGCGATTACTAAAGCTGAGGATTACAAAAAAGCCACGCAAAATTTATTGGCATTGTGGTCGTAGAGTTAGCCGATATCGCGAAGTTACTTTCTGGACGAAGCTACAACACTAAATTGTTGTTACCTTATTTATATCGAATAGTCTGGAACAGTAAAGAATAGCCTGTATTTGATAGAGGCTATTCTTTTTTTGACCTGTCCAATGTTTTTGAATGGCTATTCACCAAGCTTGGTGAGCCAATCACCTTATTTGTGGCGGGTGTGTTTTATACCTTGATTACCAGGACGAGTATCTGAATCTCTTGGTTCATCAAGTGTTGGGTCATTCTTTTTAACTTCTGAGGCCATTAGCTTTTTAAAAATAAAGCCAAGAACTACAATTACGATTACAGCAATAACGATCATCGTCGTATTATCCATCTAAGTGCTTCCTAATGTTAATAAAAAAGTAAATAATTATTAAGTTTTAAAATTAATTTGTCTGATTTTAATCTTGTTCCTTTTCTTTATCATCTTGAACTAATGCCACTATTGTCCAACCTTGTTCGGGAGCAATGGAATCAATGGCCGTGAAAAAATACAGCCGTTTTTTGTCGTTAATAGCAAAGAGTGGTGTTGCACGTTTGCCATATTGTTCCTTATAGGCTTCGTAATCGAAGCTTTCACTGAGCTTGGTTCGTTTTGCTTTTGCTCCTTGGGCAATCAAACTAGCTAATTTGGAAAAGGTAATTTCATTGCCAAATAATACATGATATCCATGTGTTGCTTTAGTGCGTGACTTTTGTTTTGTACCATCCTTTTCTTTTTCTATTTCGGTGCTCAGAGTGTAGACGTGATTGCTACCAAATTCTGAACGAAACCTAAGTCCAGCAAGGGCATTGAGTTCTTTTTGAGGTGTTAAGGTTAGTACATGTCCTAGACCAACTAAATCAAGATGACGATCGGCATGATCTGACACGGCATTACCATAATACGTATCAAGTCCCGCCATCCGTGACGCTTTAGCATTCGTCCAACTGGTATCTGTTAAACGGGTGCGGTAACCATTATCATTGAGCGCTTTAGCTATTACGATAGCAGTAGGATTGGCACCAATAATTAGAAATCCACTGTCATCTGGGTTTGCTACCCCAAGTTTTTGGGCGATAAATTTAGCTGTTGCACCTTGTAATATAACGGTACCGATAATAATGGTAAAAGCCAATGGCACTAATAATTCAGCATGTTCAACGCCAATTTCTTGAAGACGTATTGCGAATAATGCGGTTACGGCAGCAGCGACAATACCGCGAGGTCCAATCCAACTGATCAGTGTTTTTTCTTGCCAAGTAAGCTCTGAACCTATCGTTGATACGAATACTTTTATTGGTCTGATAACAAATTGTATCAGCAGAAAAATAACTAAGGCACCGACACCTAATGCTTCGAATTGGGAAAATTCTAGTCGCGCTGCCAATAAAATGAACAGTCCTGAAATAAGCAGAATGCTTAGACTTTCTTTAAAATCGAGAATATCTTCAACAGGCACATTTTTCATGTTAGCAAGCCAGATCCCCATAACCGTAACGGCTAATAGACCAGATTCTTCGGATAGATGGTTAGATAGAGCAAATACGCCAAAGACTAAACACAAGGTGGCAACATTATGTAAATATTCTGGCATTAAATGTTTACGTAAAACAAGGCCAAAAAGATAAGCGGCAATTGCACCAATAGCTGAGCCGATGACCAGCGTTTGGCAAAACATGTAAACCGTGTGACTGACTGATGCATGACCTTGTAGTTGCATCGATAAAATAACTTCGAATACCAATACGGCGAGGATGGCACCAAGCGGATCAATAACTATGCCTTCCCAACGTAAGATGTTAGAAATAGTGGCATTTGGACGTACCGTTCTGAGCATCGGAACGATTACTGTTGGGCCTGTGACCACCATCATGGCGCCAAATAATAGCGATAATGACCAAGAAAAATCTAGCAGGAAATGTGTTGCTAAGGTGATGCAGCCCCAGGTGATCGCGACACCTATTGTCAACATATTACGTACCACTTTTTGCAGTCCGCGAATTTCATGAAACTTGAGCGTTAAACTACCTTCAAATAAGATAATAGCGACCGCCAACGAAACCATGGGAAATAGTAAGTCACCAAAAAGCTGTTCAGGATCTAACCAACCTGTAAGTGGGCCGAGTATTATTCCCGCGATCAATAAAAATACAATTGCGGGTAACTTGACCCACCATGCGAACCACTGACAAAAAATAGCGACAATGCCGATGACAGAAAGAGCAATAATAGCGTCTTGATGCATAGGTTTTCCTTAGCGTGTAAATGTTAAAATTGATTTTGACTGAAACAAGTTGAATATATTGACACTAAAGTAATGCCTTAGGAAAAAGTTACCTGAAAACTTCTATTTCTGCTCTACGATTGAGTGCGCGTCCAGAGGCTGATTTATTAGTAGATATGGGCTTCCACTCTATATGGGATGAGGTGGTAATTAATGACTCTGGCACCTCACAATCCTTAACTAAAAAGTTTTTAATTACAGTTGCGCGTGAGACTGATAATGGTACATTTAACTGCCTTTTGCCATGATTATCAGTATGACCAGAAATCGTTATACGTTTAACGCTGCTATCTAGTTTTACGTAATCAGCCAGTTTAATAAGTGCTTGTTGCGCTTGCGATGTCAACGCTGCTTTCTCTGAAGAAAAATAGACGGTAAGTTTACTAATACTGGCAAAGCTATAGGGCAGCAAGTTTTTTAAACATTGTTGAAAAGCAGGCATTGAATCAGTTAGGTGAACGCTAGACAGTAAAACGCTTATTTCTTCAGGGATATTTTGGCTATTATATCGAAGTGCGGGAAATCGACCTTGTTGAATTTGGGTTAAGGCTTGTTTTGCCAGTGGGCCTGACAACACGAACTCCGTTTGACCTATGTCACTCGGAACGGCGGTCATCATTAACCGTTGCTCTACATTTTGCCAAGGTGCCTCAGCAATCTCAAAATTCACATTGCTTTGCGCTGCAGGATAATACTTAGTGGTAAAAATAAGGTTCAATTGACTGCCAGATTGTCGCTGAAATTTTGCTTCACCAAAGCCAGCAATATCTTGGCTTAATGTACACATTAATGGCGTTTCAGTAACTTGCCAATGGGTATCGGTCAGCGGTGCCTGAAATTGTTCAGCTTGAACCACTAAGGATAGTGATAACAATGTAAAACAATTAAGTAATTTTATAAGCATAAAGTTGTTTCGATTCAGTATTGTATAAGTGAATGAATTGGATAACTTGGTAATTTATCACGACCGTGTAGCATCGCTAATTCTACAACAAAGGCACAAGCAACCACTTCACCGCCTAATTTTTCTACTAATTCGCAACTGGCTTTGGCTGTGCCGCCAGTCGCCAATAAATCATCTATCAATAAAATACGGTCGCCCGGCATAATGGCATCTATATGGGCTTCTAAACTAGCATCGCCATATTCCAATTTATAGTCGACAGATTGTACGTCGTAAGGTAATTTTCCTGGCTTTCGCAAAGGAATGAAGCCTAGATTGAGTTCCCAGGCAACAAGACTACCAAAAATGAAGCCACGAGCTTCCATTCCCGCAACAGCGGAGATTTTCGTATTTTTGAAGGGTGCGA
>JBLIKM010000082.1:0-7243 GCA_047636295.1 Methylophagaceae bacterium | reverse complement strand
TTGCACCAAGATCGAGCACATAGGTATGACCTTTCATTGTAGGCAGTGCTGACACAATTGCTGGTCGTTCAATACCAGGAATTGTTTTTAATACAAAGCGAGCAGTTGCCATTAAGGCACCTGTGTTGCCTGCGCTAACACAAGCTGCAGCAGAACCATCTTTGACCAAATTCAATGCAACTCGCATTGAAGAGTCTTTTTTGGTTCGCAGTGCAGTCGCGGCTGAGTCGTCCATGCTGACTTGTTGTGATGCATGATGAATGATTAATCGTTCATCATCTTGTACCTTGTGTTCTTTTAAGGTTGAACTAATTACATCTTTATCACCGACTAATATAAAGTGGGTTTTAGGATATAATTTTAATGCCCGTAGTACAGCGGGGATCACGACACTTGCGCCGTGATCCCCGCCCATGACATCAATAGATAATGTATGACTCAATAGAATTCAGCCTTACTCACCTGTGACGGCAACCACTTTACGACCACGGTAAAAACCGTCAGCAGTAATGTGATGACGACGATGTAACTCACCTGATGCTGAATCAACAGATAATGTTGCTTCAGTTAATGCATCATGTGAACGACGCATACCACGACGTGATGGACTTTTTTTACTTTTTTGAACTGCCATTGTTTAAACTCCTAACTTCTAATAAATACTAGTTTTGACCTGCTGCTTCTTATATCTAGAATCAAAACAAACGCTTACTTCTTTAATTTTAGTGATGCAAGAACGTCAAATGGTGACACTTTCTTTTCTTTTGCATTTTCATCTATATCGTCCCCTCGATACCACGCTTCTTTAGGCAAACAGGCATGATCGTGTCTGGGCACCAAGGGTAAAGCTAAAATCAATTCATCTTCGACTACTGAACTCAATGCGATAAGATCGTTGTTTTCAACAATCCATGGGTCATATAGCTCAGCCAATCCTTCAACTTTTCTTTCATTCTTAAGAATGGCAAGATAGCATTCTACATCAACATTTACCGGCATAGGTGTCATACAACGTTCACAAATCAATGATAATTTAGAACTAAACTTGCCATGCATATATGGCAGTCCCGTTTCATCGACATCAAAGTTCATTGTTACAGCCACTTGCCCATCGGTATCAGCGAGTGAGCCAACAAGACGCTGCATGATTGAGACAGGAAGTGTACCCTCGAATCTCAAGCCATTTTGAGCCAATCTGAATGGATCTATATCTTTTGGTAATTTCTGGTGCATATCCGCCGGAATTATATAAGAAAACTAACTATATCGCAAAACCTAACTACATAACTGTGTAGGAGCTTGTTCAGCCAAGACACATTATTGTAGTCGATTCAATGATGAATTTTGTAAAAAATCTATCTAGAACCAACATTAATCATCGTTATGTAACTCCATAAAAGCACTGCTATTTTGCGATTCATTTTTAGATGAATCTTTACGAAGGACATCGATATAATAAAGGTAGGAAGCATCAATATCACCGGTGATATACTCGCCGTTAAAACATGATGTATCAAACCGTTCGATATCAGATCTTTTATTAACTGCCGCAATAAGATCCTCTAAATCTTGATATATAAGCCAATCTACACCTAGCTGTTCACCAATCTGTGCCACGTTACGATCATGAGCAACAAACTCATTTGGAGAAGGCATATCAATGCCATATACATTTGGATATCTAACAGGTGGTGCTGCAGAAGCAAAATACACTTTACGCGCACCTGCATCACGGGCCATTTGTACAATTTGTTGCGATGTTGTGCCACGGACTATCGAGTCATCCACTAACAAAACATTTTTACCTTCAAACTCAAGACTAATTGGATTTAACTTTTGACGCACTGATTTTTTACGTTCAGATTGTCCAGGCATAATAAATGTGCGACCAATATAGCGATTTTTAATAAAGCCTTCACGATACACAACCCCTAAATCATAAGCCAGCTGAAGTGCTGCCGTTCTGCTTGTATCAGGGATAGGGATAACCACATCAATATCGTGATCAGCAAATTTACGTTTGATTTTTTCTGCTAGTTTTGTGCCCATTCTCAGCCGACTTTTATGAACCGAGATACCATCAATCATAGAGTCTGGTCGTGCAAAATACACATATTCAAAGATACAGGGTACTTTGACTGGATTTTCAGCGCATTGGTGCGAATGAAAATTACCCGCCTTATCAATGAATACACATTCACCAGGTTCAATATCACGCACTAATTTAAAGCCTAACGTATCAATAGCAACACTCTCAGATGCGACCATATAATCATCACCTGAGGCTGTTGTTCTCTTGCCAATGACAACGGGACGAATGCCGAAAGGATCACGGAATGCTAAAATGCCAACACCAGCAATCATTGCAACAACTGCATATGCACCACGGCAGCGTTTATGTACCTGCGATACGGCTTCAAAAACATCTTCTGCTCCAGGTGTTAATTTACTGGTTTTTTGTAATTCATGGGCAAGTACATTCAATAATACTTCAGAATCTGAATTAGTATTTAAATGTCGACGATCACTTTGAAATAACTCATCTTTTAATACTTTGGTATTGGTCAAATTACCATTGTGCGCTAAAGAAATACCGAAGGGAGAGTTAACATAAAATGGCTGTGCTTCAGCTGAGGTTGAACACCCAGCAGTAGGATAGCGAATGTGGCCTATTCCCATATTGCCTTTTAATTTAAGCATATGGCGCGTATGAAACACATCTTTAACCAAACCATTATCTTTACGTAAAAATAGTTGGCTATTTTCATCACAGGTCACTATACCCGCAGCATCTTGGCCACGATGTTGCAATACGGTCAAACCGTCATATAAAGACTGATTAACTTCAGACTGACTAACAATTCCAATAATTCCGCACATAACATGACCTATAATTTAACTAAAGTTGATATATTCTGCAATATCTGCAGGCAATAAGGTTTGTAGCCAAATTGCCATTTTTTCAAAATGTTCAAGTAATAATGATGTTTGCCACCAACTATCTTCTGGCATTGGCGTTGCTCCAGCAACTAGCACCAGAAAAGTAACAATTGCTACACCTCGTACCAGCCCAAAAATAATGCCCAGTGAACGATCTGTACCTGTTAATCCCGTTTTTTCAACAAGTGAAGAAATCATATGATTAACTAAGGCACTTAGAATTAATGTGACGATGAATAAAGCGAAGAAGGCACTAAACAAACGAATAGAAGGCGTGGCGATGTAATCAACAAGTATGTTCGCTAATTGTGGATGGAAGGTCAGAGCAACCCAAAAAGACAGAGCCCAACTGACTAAAGATAACACTTCTTTGATAAATCCACGAACAATACTGATACCGGAAGATACTAGTATTATTCCGATAATCAGATAGTCAACCCAAACCATATATACCCCTGAGGTGGTGCTTTGCTACTAAGCGATAAATTTTAGCAGATTGACCGTCATCAACCCAGAATTATTGTTGATATATGTTTAAGCTTATTCCTGTAATACTTGTGTAGACAACGTAAGTGTTTTACTGAGGTCATTTGCGATAGCTTGCGCCTTTCGTTTATCCGCCATAGGCTCAAGTCGGACTCTATATACTTTGCCACTTACGCCATTACTATTTTCAATAACTGATTTATAGCCCATTTTATCTATTTGTAAACTCAATGCGTCGGCATTAGCTTTAACTGAGAAGCTAGCAAGCTGTATAACCCATTTTTGTGCAGATATGTCAGCCTGCACTATTTTATCGGGTAGTGGCTCTGCTACTACTGGCTCTGGAATAGTCTTAGATTCTACCATGGCTTGTTCAGGTATCAATTCGTCAGGAGACTGTTTGACTGGTTCCAAATTAATTGTAGCTTCTTCTACATAGGGTTCGGTGATTTCAGCAATCTGCGAGTCAAAACCAAGATTCGAAATTTGTTCTGTATTATCGATAGCGACACCATCGTCAGCACTGCGAATTAATAACATCGCAATGCCTATAATGACGCTAAACAACAACGCGACACCAATAATCCGTTGAAGTTGTATCGTTGTCATGGTTTATTCCTCTTGCTATTTAGTGACGATTTTCAATCTTGTCCTCATGATAATTTTTATTATCAGTATTGAGCACGGTTTCAGTGCTGTTTGTATCACCTGGCATTGATTGTAATGCCACTACCAACACTTCAGTTATCCAACGAACAGGTATGATGCTTAGGCCATCCTTAATATTATTCGGAATCTCTTTAAGATCTTTAACATTATCATGCGGAATGATAACGGTACTGATTCCACCGCGATGTGCAGCTAATAATTTTTCTTTTAAGCCACCTATTGCCAATACTTCACCACGTAATGTAATTTCACCCGTCATCGCTACACTAGCCTTAACCGGAATGCCCGTAATAGCAGAAACAATAGCCGTACACATACCGACACCAGCACTAGGCCCATCTTTCGGTGTGGCGCCTTCTGGCACATGAATATGAATATCGTGAGTTTGCATGAAGTCAGTAGCAATATTCCAATCAGCAGAGCGCGAACGTACCACTGTGGTTGCAGCCTGAATCGACTCCTGCATCACATCGCCTAACTTACCCGTATAAGCCGCCTTTCCTTTGCCATCCATGACAGCTGTTTCGATGGTGAGTAATTCACCTCCGACTTCCGTCCATGCTAAACCAGTGACTTGGCCGACTCGGTCAGCCTCTTCAGCAATACCATATTGATAATGATAAACACCGAGATAGTCTTCAAGATTATCAGAAGATACCGTGATTTTTACTGTCGGTTTATCCTGTAATATCTGCTTGACTAATTTGCGACAAATTTTAGAAATTTCACGCTGTAAGTTTCGTACACCTGCTTCACGAGTATAACGACGAATAATTTCTAAGATAGCATCCGGCGTTATTTCAGCTTCATTTAGCTTCAAGCCATTATCTTTCATAGCTTTTGACAAAAGATACTGGGTTGCAATATTAAGTTTTTCGTCCTCAGTGTAACCATCTAGTCGAATAATTTCCATACGGTCACGTAATGCATCAGGAATATTCAGGGTATTAGCCGTGCAAACAAACATAACGTCAGACAAATCATATTCGACTTCTAAGTAATGATCTGAAAATGTTGAATTTTGTTCAGGATCTAGGACTTCTAGTAGAGCTGATGCAGGATCACCTCTAAAGTCTTGCGCCATTTTATCTATCTCATCAAACAAAAATAATGGGTTTTTTACACCAACTTTTGTAATATGAGTAATGACTTTACCCGGCATAGCACCGATATAAGTGCGACGATGACCTCGAATTTCTGCTTCATCACGCATCCCACCTAAGGCCATACGCGTATATTTTCGATTCGTAGCGCGAGCAATAGATTGAGCCACAGATGTTTTACCTACACCAGGTGGTCCTACTAAACATAAGATTGGACCTTTTAATTTTTTAACGCGCGCTTGTACTGCAAGGTATTCTAAAATGCGTTCTTTGACCTTTTCTAGACCAAAATGATCTTCATCTAACACTTTTTGTGCACGGGCAAGATCCAAAGCTATCCGTGAGCGTTTTTTCCAGGGCACATCGACTAAATATTCAATGTAATTTCTCACCACGGTGGCTTCAGATGACATTGGAGACATCATTTTGAGCTTTTTAAGCTCTGAGTCTGCTTTATCTTTTGCATCTGGTGTCATCGTAGTAGAGCTGATCTTGGCTGCTAACTCATCCAATTCATTAGATGTTTCGTCAATTTCACCTAATTCTTTCTGAACGGCTTTCATTTGTTCATTTAGATAATATTCGCGTTGGCTCTTTTCCATTTGCTTTTTAACACGACTACGAATGCGCTTTTCAATCTGCTGAATATCAATTTCTGACTCAAGGAAAGCCATCAATTTTTCCATTCTGGCGCCGACATCACTCTGTTCTAATAATTGCTGCTTATCCTCAAGCTTAAGCGTCATATGCGCAGCTATCGTGTCTGCCATTCTAGCAGCATCTTCAATGCCCGCAAGAGAAGTAATGACTTCAGGAGGAATTTTTTTATTTAATTTAATGTACTGTTCAAACTGACTCAATAAAGTCCGCATTAATACATCACGCTCACGTTCATCCGAAGCTTTGCTATTAAAAGTACTTATTTCCGCTGTAATATAATTATCTGTAGCATCATATTTTAATACTTTAGCTCGACTCATTCCTTCGACTAGCACCTTAACGGTGCCATCAGGAAGTTTTAACAATTGCAGGATATTAGCGAGTGTTCCTGTTTCATAAAGAGAATCTGCAGTCGGTACATCTTCTCCTGAATCTTTTTGTGCAACGAGAAAAATAGCTGTATTTTGCTCGGTAGCAGATTCTAAGGCCTGAATCGATTTATCGCGGCCAACAAACAAAGGGATAACCATGTGTGGATACACAACCACATCACGAAGAGGTAATACAGGAACAACCTCTACGTTGTTATCTATTGTTTGAGTTGTTATTTCATTTTCCATCTAGTCAAACCTCTTTCAAATAACGGTAAAAACACGTCATCTAACTATTGAATTAATCTTGAATAAGAATATGGGGGGGATATATATAAATTCAAGCACCAGAGTGAAATTCTGATGCTTGATATTAAAAAGGTATGTTAATTACCTTGCATTGCTATGTCTAAAGAGCGATTGATAATGAAGATTAGAGCTCGGCAGATGTGAGTTCAGATAGCTTTTCTTCATAGACCAGAATGGGATTATTTTCGCCATTAATAACGTTTTCATCAATAATAACTTTAGAAACATTATCAGTAGAAGGTAAATCGAACATTGTATCTAATAGTACATTTTCAATAATAGATCTTAAGCCACGCGCCCCCGTTTTACGATCCATTGCCTTTTTCGCAATAGCATGTAATGCATCATCTCTAAATTCTATCATCACCCCTTCCATATCAAATAATTTTTGATATTGTTTAGTCAGTGAATTTTTAGGATCCGTTAAAATCTGTACTAAGGCTTGTTCATCAAGTTCATTCAATGTGGCTACAACGGGTAAACGACCAACAAATTCTGGAATCAGGCCAAATTGTATTAAATCTTCAGGCTCAACCGTTTTTAAAACATCACTGACGACACGGTTATCATCGGTACTTTGCACTTCCGCAGCAAAACCGATACCCCCTTTATGAGAGCGATCACGAATAACTTTATCTAATCCAGAAAATGCGCCACCACAAATAAACAATATTTTACTGGTGTCGACTTGCAAAAACTCTTGTT